>JACDHQ010000056.1 GCA_013820975.1 Gemmatimonadaceae bacterium | reverse complement strand
GGAACCTGACCCTGCCCGGCGCGTCGCCGAGCCCGAGGCACCACCGTCCGCTCGCCGGCGTCGCCGCAAGTCGTGAAGCGCTACGAGATCCGCTGGGCGTCGCTCGACCCCGTCCATGGATCGGAGATGGCGAAGACGCACCCGGTCGTCATCGTCAGCCTCGACGCGCTGAACGCCCGCCTCCAGACCGTCACCGTCTGCCCGCTCACGACCAGGCTGCATCCCACCTGGCGCTCGCGCATCGGCGTCCGCATCGGGAAGCAGGATGCAGAGATCGCCGTCGACCAGATCCGCACGATCGCCAGGTCGCGACTGGGAGACCGGCTCGGCAAGCTGTCGGCTGAGGAAGCCGGTGTACTGCGAAGGTTGATCACGGAGATGTACGGGGAGTAGGCGGTTCGCGAGGCGATGCCCGGAGCCGCACCGGACTGACTGCGCGCTGATGGCCGGCTGGTACTTCTTGCAGTCCTGTGCTCGGGACGGGAACATACCCGGTCTTGTGAGGTGTACCACACTGTGGTACAGTTTGACTGCTCCGTCTCCTGCACTTCATCCATACCCATGAGTTCGAAGCCTCGGCCGGGGAGATCCCGCTCGAAGCGCGCATCTACCTGTTGCTCGCCTACGACAAGAGCGAGGCCGACAACCTCACGCCCGCCGGAAAAAAGCTGATGCGCGAGATGGTCAAGCTTCTGGAGGCAGAGCGGTGACGAAGCGAAAGCAGACGATCGAGCAGCGGCTGCTGCGCTCGATGAAGCAGGCGGTGGAGATCCACCAGGGTAAAGCGTCGGCCGCGAAGAGCCATACCATCACGGCGCGCGAGGCGACATCCACGCCAGCCCCTCACTTCGACAAGGCGAGGATAGTCCAGCTCCGCGAGCGACTCGGCCTGTCGCAAGCGGTGTTTGCGGGTGCACTGAACGTCGGCGTTCGGACTGCGCAGAGCTGGGAACAGGGACTCCGCGTCCCCGAGGGGCCGGCCATGCGACTGATGGAGATCGCGGAGAAGCAGCCTGCAGTCCTCCTGCGGTACGTCCGCGAAACCGGGGTCGGCAAGAGAGAGCGATAAGGGGGCGTCTCGAGTGGACGCCGGCGTCCGGGCATGTGCGCCGAGGCTACCTCATCCTCGATGAAGATTGCTGTTCGCAAGCGAGGGAGAGGACATCGCGAATGTCGTGTTCGATCGCTACACGGTGAAGTTCGATACGGCCATGAGTGACAAGGATCTGCAGCGACCATGGCAGTTCGCCCGCCCACCCTCACCCATCATACCCCGGCGCCACGCACGGCTTCGCCGCATCAGCCGCCCGCACACACGCCGCCATCACCGCTGCACCCTCGATGACGTCGTCCACCTCCGGATCCCGCTCCCTGTGCTCGCCCTGGAGCCGCGCCGGCCGCACGATGCGGGTGCGGCGGATCAGCCGGCCGGCGTCGAAATACAGACGGTGCTCGATCGTCGCCCGAGGCTGCTCGCTCATCGGCTCGCCGGTCACGTGGTGTACGACGTACGCAAACACGAGCGAGTCATTGCGAAAGTAGTGCTCCTCCGTTCCATGCCACGTCTCGCCGATGTGCTCCGCCGCGAGCTTCCGGAGCTGCGTCCCGTCGAACGCACCGGTCAGCGTCCCGCCATCGACCGACCATCCCTCGAGCTCCCGCTGCACCTTCCGGTAGCCCGGCAGGTCACGCTCCGTCTCCGCGTACAGCGCCCGGATGCCGGCGACGATGGCCTCGGTGTCCTTCGTGGTGCGCTGCGCGCCAGCCGTCGAGGCAGTCGCGGCGAGGGCGATCACGAACAAGGCGATGCGGGTGCCGAGTTGCGTGCGGTTCGTCGAGGTCATGCGGCAATCTCCCTTTCTCCTGGTGCGGCCTGTAGCACGGCTGGCGCCGATAATGTCGATCGGAGTTCGCGCGAGCCGGGGCCCCGTCAGGTCAGCCGTTACCCGCGACCCGCAAGGTCGTTGTTACCTCGAGCGCCCCTTCCCCGCCGTCCCTTTCCGATGCAGCCGATCGACAGACTCGCCGCCGCCATTGCCGATCGCTACGTCCTCGATGGACTGATCGGCCAGGGCGGCATGGCCACAGTATACCGCGCCGACGACATCCGGCACCAGCGCAGCGTCGCGATCAAGGTGCTCGACCCGGACGTGGCGGCCGCGATCGGAAGTGACCGGTTCCTCCGCGAAATCCGGGTGGCTGCCGCGATGAACCACCCCAACGTCCTGGCCCTTCACGACTCCGGGGCGGCGGAGGGGATGCTCTACTACGTCATGCCCCTCGTCGAGGGGCCGTCGCTCCGCGCGCGCATCGAGGCGCCCGAGCCGGTCTCCCTCGCCAGCGTGGCCACGCTGCTTGCGGAGGTTGCCGGCGCGCTCGATCACGCGCACGCGCGCGGCATCGTGCATCGCGACCTGAAGCCGGAGAACGTGCTCCTCTCGAGCGGGCACGCGGTCGTCGCGGATTTCGGCATCGCCCGGCTCGTGTCGGCAGGCGCCGAGGTCACTGCGCTCACCAGGACCGGCACCATCATCGGCACGCCAGCGTACATGAGTCCCGAGCAGATCGTCGGCGCGGCCGACGTGGACGGTCGCAGCGACCAGTACTCGCTCGCGTGCGTGGCGTACGAACTGGTCACGGGCGTCGTGCCTTTCCTGCGCTCCACCGCCGGTGCCACCGTTGCCGCGCACCTCGTGGAGGATGTCCCGTCGCCGTGCATGCTGCGCCCGGGACTGCCCGCCGCGGTGGGCGCGGTCCTCTGGCGCGGACTCGCCAAGGATCCGTCAGCGCGATTCCCATCGTGCGGCGCATTTGCGAACGCACTCGGCGCCGCCCTCGCGTCGGCGGCGGATGTGGCGGGAGATGCGCATGGCGTCGCCACGGTGGTTCTTCCGCTATCACGCACGGCGATCATGCCCGCGCCGGTGGCCGACGCACCGCTCGACGCGCCGGCAGTCGCCCCGCCAGCAGTCGACGTGCCGGCATCCCCGGCCCCGAAGCCACGCAAGCGCCGCGCACCGGCAGCACCGCCACGTGCCCGTGAGCTGTACGGTCGCGAGGCAGACGTGCGGAAGGTCATCGATGCGCTTCGCCAGGCGCGGCTCGTCACCCTCCACGGACCGGGCGGCGTGGGCAAGTCGAGCCTCGCTGCAGACATTGCCGCGGCATACGAGGGCGGGGCGGTGCAGCTCGAGGCAGGCAAGGTCCAGACGGCCGACGGCCTGATGTCGAGCCTCGTCGAGGCGGTGGGACTCCCCGACGCGAAGGGCGACTCGGCCCGCGCAGTCGCAGCGGCACTCGGCGCCCGCGGCGCGCTGCTCGTCCTCGACAACGTCGAGCACCTCGTGGCTCCCGTCGCGACCCTGCTCTCGCATCTGCTCGCCGCCGATGGCACCATCCGGATCCTCACGACGTCGCGCGAGCGGCTGCGGCTGCGAGGCGAGGTGGTGCACGAGGTGCACGGGCTCGACGTACCCGAGCCCGATGCCGATGCACGCACGATTCGCCGCTCGTCGTCGGTGCAGCTGTTCCTGCACCGGGCGAAGCAGGCGGGCGGTGACTTGCCGGACGATGCACTTCCCGCCGTGGCGCAGATCTGCCGCGTGGTGGATGGGCTTCCGCTCGCCATCGAGATCGCCGCAGCGCTCACCCGCGTACTGCCGGCCGAGCAGGTGGCGAGTGAGTTGGAGCGAAGCCTCGACCTGCTGGTCTCCGACCTGCGCGACTCGCCCGAGCGCCATCGCAGCGTGCGCGCGCTCTTCGACTCGTCGTGGGCGCTCCTCTCGTCTGCTGAACAGGCGGCGCTTCAAGGGCTCTCGATCTTCGACGCCGGGTGCAGTCGCGCAGCTGCGCAGGCGGTGGCCAACGCGTCGCTTCCGCTGCTGGCCTCGCTGGTGGACAAGGCACTGGTGAAGCGGACGGACATGGGCCGCTTCGAGCTGCACTCGCTCTGCCGCCAGTATGCCGTCGAGTCGCTGCAGGCGATGCCCGAGCGGCGTGCTGTGCTCGAGCAGGCACAGACCGCGTATTTCACGCAGTTCGTCCAGGATCGCCAGGAGGCGCTGCTCGACGGACGGCAGATCGAGACGCTGGCCGAGATGCGTATCGAGATCGCCAACCTGCGCGTCGTGTGGGACCGCGCGATCGCGACGCAGGCGGTCGAGACGATCGCCGGCATGTGCGACGGCTACAAGCTGCTCTACTGGTTCAGTGGCTGGGCGCTCGAGGGCGAGCGGACGTTCCGCCGCGCCGCGCGGCTGTTCGGCGGGGATCCGCGCGTCGGTGGGTCGGTGAGCGCAGCGCACGTGCTGCTCGCCGGCTCGATGGACGCGTACGACGAGGTGCTCGCCGTCGCCGCCGATGCGCTCGCCCGCCACTCGCTGGGGCCGGATGACCCGGTCCGCGCAGAGCTGCTGCGCCTGCAGGCGGGAGCCTACATGTTCACCGGCCGCCACGCGGAAGCGACTGCGGCCGCAGGGCGTGCGGTCGCCGAGGCGAAGCGGCTGGCCTCTACGTGGTCGCAGGCGTCGGCGCTTCGCACGCTGGGCCTCGCGCTGCGCGCTGCGGGAGACCTGGAAGGCGCCGAGCAGGTGTGCCGGCAGGCGGTCGCGCTTCTCGAGCCCACCGGTGAAAGGCTCACGCTGGCGGGGATCATCAGCGCGCTGGCCGTGATCCTCGATGCGATGGGGCATCGTGATGCATCGCTGCCCATGTTCAACCGCGCACTGGCCGTCGCGCAGGAGGCGGGGACGGACCGCGGCATCATGATCGCGCTCAACAACCTGGGACGCTGCCAGATGCTGCTCGGCCTTTACGACGAGGCGTCGGCCAATCTCGACCGGGCGCGTACGCTCGCGCGTCGCGACGGCGCGTGGAAGACGGAGCTGCTGTGTGCCTATTCGCTTGCGCAGATCAATGTGAAGCAGGCGAACTACGAAGCCGCGACGGAAGAGGCGCTCGCGTCCCTCAGGCTCGCGCTCAAGGGAGAGGACACCCCCGGCATGCTGCTCGGCATCGGCCTGGTGGCCGACATCAACGCGCGAACGGGAAAGGTTGCAGAGGCGCGGCACCTCGCGACAATGGTGATCGCGCACCCGGCAAGCGACTCGGAGGACCTGCGGCAGGCGCAGGCGCTGCTCCTCCGGCTGCCAGCGGCAGCTGAGGAGCCGCTCGATCCGATGCGATGGGAGACGCTGGAGTCGACCGTGGCCTCGCTGGTGCAGGCCGACCGCGGCACCGGCGGCGCACCGAGGTAGCGCGGCACCGGCACCGCGCCGCGGCTTGCTGCCCCGCCGCCGCCGCCGCACCTTTGCCCCAATGGAACACACCGCAGGCGACCTCCAGCGCGCGCTCGGCGACCGCTACCTGGTGGAGCGAGAGCTCGGCGCGGGCGGGATGGCCACGGTCTTCCTCGCCCGCGACGTCCGCCATGACCGCCTGGTGGCCATCAAGGTCCTCCGCGCCGAGCTGGCCGCGGCGGTCGGTGGCGAGCGGTTCCTCAGCGAGATCCGCACGACCGCCAACCTGCAGCACCCGCACGTCCTCTCGCTGCACGACTCCGGCGAGAGCGACGGCATCGTGTACTACGTCATGCCGTTCGTGGACGGCGAGTCGCTGCGCGAGCGACTCGTTCGCGACCGGCAGCTCGGCGTCGCCGAGGCGGTGCGGATCGCCAGTGAAGTCGCGAGCGGCCTCGATTACGCGCACCGCCGCGGCATCGTCCACCGCGACATCAAGCCCGAGAACATCCTCCTGCACGACGGGCGCGCGGTCATCGCCGACTTCGGCATCGCGCTCGCCGTGAGCCGCTCCGGCGAGGCAAGCCGCATGACGGCCACCGGCATGAGCCTCGGCACGCCGCAGTACATGAGCCCCGAACAGGCGATGGGCGACCGCGACATCTCGCCCCGCAGCGACGTGTACGCCCTGGGCTGCGTGCTCTACGAGATGCTCGCCGGCGAGCCGCCGTTCACCGCGCCGACGCCGCAGGCGATCATCGCGCGCATCATGACGGAGGAGCCGCGATCGCTGACGCTGCAGCGCCGCACGGTGCCGCCGCACGTGGACCGCGCGGTGCAGACCGCGCTCGCCAAGCTGCCGGCTGACCGCTTCGAGACCGCCGCGCAGTTCGCCGCCGCACTCGCCGCTGCGTCGATCAGCGATGGGTACACCGCGGCCGCACCCATCGCACCGCATCGCCGCCGCGCGCACCCTGCCCTCCTGGCTGTCGCCGCACTCGCGCTCGTGGCACTCGGCGCCGCGGCAACGTTCACGACCACGCGCGGGCGAGCCGCGGACGTCGCATCGCCGGCGATCCTGAGCATCATGCTCCCGGCCGGCCTCGTCGTGGCCGGCTCTCCGATCGGGACGCTCGCGCTCTCCGCCGACGGGCGCACGCTCGTCTACGCCGCCGGAAGCGACAGCGGCACCTCGATGCTCATGGTGCGCACGCTCGACGACCCGCGCTCACGCCCCATCCCAGGCACCGAGGGCGCGGCGTCGCCCACCATCTCGCCCGACGGGCAGACGATCGCGTTCTTCACCGGCACGCAGCTGGGCGCGCAGTTCCGCCAGTCGTCGATCGCGGGTACGTCCCCCGTCACGCTCCCGCTTGCGGGCACCCTCGGCATCCCCATCTGGCGTGCGGCGGGCGGCTTCTGGGCGAACGCGCCCAACGGGGTGCTCAGCGTGCTCGAGGGAGGCCGCTTCACGCCGCTGCCTGGGCTCGACTCCGCCGCCGGCAGCACGGTCTTCAACCCCGTCGCCGAGCTGCCCGATGGGCGGGTGCTCGCGATCGCGTCGGCACAGGCGTACATGGGGCAACTGTGGATCCTCGATCCCGACGACGGCACGCGCACCCGCCTCGTGGAGCAGGACGTCGCCGGCGCCGGCTACGCGAGTGGTCATGTCGCGTGGGTGCTGGCCACCGGTGTGCTTCACGCGCGTGCGCTCGACCTGCGCCGCGGCACGCTGACCGGGCCGCTGCACACGCTCGCCACCGACGTGCGCGTCCCGCCCGGCTCGCCCGCGCACATCGCCTTCGCGAGCAGCGGCGCGATCGCCTACGCACCGGCAGCGCCGTCGGACCTCGTGCTCGTCGACCGCACCGGCCGCGCGGAGACGATCAGCGGCCAGCCGCAGCGTTTTCACAGCCCGCGCGTGTCGCCCGACGGGCGGCGGATCGCATTCGACGTCAGCGCCGCCACGCGCGACGTGTGGGTGCTCGACCGCGACGACGCCACGCTCACGCGTGTGACGTTCGACGACGGTGGCCATGACCCCGTGTGGATGCCCGACGGCCGCGAGCTCCTGTACGCCGCCGTCCGCAGCAGCAGCGTTGGAGTGCACCGGGTGCGCGCGGACGGCAGCGGCACGCGCGACAGCATCGTCCACCTCGGCGTGCAGTTCACGGCCAACTCGGTGTCGCCCGACGGCCGCGAGGTGATGGGGGTGCGCGTCGGCGACGCGACGGGGACCTTCGACATGGTGCACGTCGCCCTCGGCCCCACGGTCGCCACGACGCCGATGCTCGAGTCGCCCCGCTTCGGCGAGGGCTTTCCGATGTACTCGCCCGACGGACGCTGGATCGCCTATGTCTCCGACGAGTCGGGGCGCCCCGAGGTGTACCTGCGCAACCGCGACGGCAGCACGCGCGCCACCGTGTCGGCCGGTGGCGGCACGGAGCCCGTGTGGTCGCGCAGCGGCGGTGAGATCTTCTATCGCGACCTCGACTCTCGGTGGCTCTGGAGCGCCGCGATCGCGCCCGGCGCCGCGCCGCGCGTGACGGGCCGCACGCGGCTCTTCGACATCTCCGACTTCGACGAAGCCTCTCCGCACGCCAACTACGATGTGACGCCCGACGGCCGGTTCGTGTTCGTTCGGCAGCCGAGGACCTCGGAGATCGTGTACGTGCAGGGGTGGCCGGGGCTGGTGGGCGCGCGGCGGTGAGGACGTACCCAACGTTTGAAGTCACACATTCCCCGCAGCCTCCGCGACGGACGGCATCATGATGACCCAGCAACGGCGCACCTGGACTGTGGACTCACTCGAGGAGGGAATCGCAGCGGTGGAGGAGGACGGCGGCCGCATGCTGCACGTTCCCGCCTGGCTCCTCCCCGATGGCGTGCGCGAAGGCCAGGTGCTCTCGGTGCAGGTGGAGCAGCGCACCGGCACCTCCGTCGTGACCGTGCAGCTCGACCGCGATGCGACCGAGCGGGCGTTCGCCCGGTCGCGCGAACAGCTGCGGGGCCCCACGGGCAACGACCCGGGTGGCGACATCGTCCTCTGACCGTGCCCCCTTGATGCAGGACCGCCCCCGCGCTCGACTGAACGCGGGGGCGGCGCTGCGTCAGGCGTCCAGCGTTACGGAATCGAGTTGCACGCCGCCGCGGTGGATGCGCGGTCTGCCGCGCCGGCCATGCTGGCGGCGCCGGACTGCACCGCGACCGTGTAGCCGCCCCCCGCCGTGCCCGGCGACCGGAACGTGATCGTGCCATTCTCGTCGGTCCGATACCACGGCTTGCCGTAGGCCGCGTACATCTCCTTCGTCTGGTTGTGCACGTGGCCGTAGCTGTTGCCGGTCGAGAGCGAGAAGGTGACCCAGTCGGGGTTCGTTGCCTGCACGAAGCTGCTGCGCACGCCGTTGCAACTGCCATGGTGGTTCGCCTTGACGACGTTCACCTTCATCCCGGGCGACGTGTGGTAGCCCGCGCCGGTGACGAACCACTCCTGGGCCTCGTGCTCCGCGTCGCCTGCCAGGAACATGCTGAAGCTGGCCGAGTCGGGGCCGACG
>JACDHQ010000497.1 GCA_013820975.1 Gemmatimonadaceae bacterium | reverse complement strand
AGAGGGAGCGCACAGGCGCACCTCCCGATCATCGCGATTCTGGGTGGGTGGGTGCATCCTCGAGTGGTCGCCGACTGTTCAAGATTCGCTCCCGTGATCAGAGCGGCGGGAAGGCCGGGGCGTGCGGATCCGCTTCAGCAATGGATGTTCGATGACCCGTAAATGCACCGACCTGGCGCCGGTTCGTACGGCCGATTCTCGGCTAGGGCTCCGCGAAGCGGGTCCACAACCCGCCAGCCGGGAACGAGCCGCGAATCGGCCTCGCCCCGCCCGGAGTGCTACCGCTCCTCTGCCTGGCTTATCGCCCAGGCCGCGTTGACGAGGCCGACATGGCTGAACGCCTGCGGGAAGTTTCCGATCAGTTCGCCGGTCTGAGGATCGACCTCCTCGGATAGCAGGCCGACGTCGTTGACGAAGCGGATCACGCGCTCGAAGGTGGCGCGCGCCGCGGCCACGTCGCCGGCGAGGGCCTGCGCCTCGGCGAGCCAGAAAGTACACAGCAGGAACGAGCCCTCCTCGCCATCCATGCCATCGTCCGTCCGGTATCGATAGACCAGACCGTGTGGGTCGGACAGACGATCGAGCGTCGCATCGATGGTGGCGAGCACGCGCGGGTCGTCGGCCGGCAGGAAGCCGACGATCGGGATCACCAGGGCGGAGGCGTCCAGCGCGTCGTCGCCGAACGACTGCGTGAAAGCGCCGGCCGCCTCGCTCCACCCTTCTCGGAGGATGGCGTCGCGAACCGCCTCGCGCTCCGCCGTCCAGCGCTCGATCCGGCCGGCGGCGCCCAGCAGCTCCGCCATGCGGATGCCGCGGTCGAGCGCGACCCAGCACATCAGCTTGGAGTGCAGGAAGTGCCGGGGCTCGCCGCGCATCTCCCAGATCCCCTGGTCCGGCTCACGCCAGCGATCGGCCGCTGCGTCGACGACAGAGACCAGGAACTCTCGGGTGACGTCGCTCATCTCTCCGAGCTGGTCCTTCAGCCGTTCGGCAGCCGCCATCAGCTCGCCGTACACGTCGAGCTGGCCCTGGTCCCACGCCCCGTTGCCGACGCGGACCGGGCGGCTTTCACGCCACCCGCGGAGGTGTGGTAGCTCGCGTTCCGTGAGGTCGTGCTCGCCGCCGATGCCGAACATGATCTGCAGTTCCGTACCCTGGCGCAGGTTCCCGAGCGCCGCGTGCGTCAGGAACGAGAAGAATTTCTCCGCCTCGTCCGGGCAGGCGGCGACCCAGAGCGCGTCGAGGGTGAAGCTCGCGTCGCGTACCCAGCAGAAGCGGTAGTCCCAGTTGCGCGCTCCGCCCACCACCTCGGGCAGCGATGTCGTAGCGGCTGCGATCATCGCGCCCGTCGGATAGTAGGTGAGCCCCTGCAGGACGCGTCCGCTGTGGTGCACCAGCTCCGCCCAGGGCCCCTCGTACGACTGGTGCATCTCCGCCCAGCTCGACCAGGCGCGGAGCGTTTCGTCAGCTGCGTGCCCGATGTCCGCGTCGTCCCAGTGCGCCGGCGATGCTTCCCCGACCGCGCCGAACTGCAGCGCGAAGTCGAGCTCATCGCCTTCCTCGACGGTGAACCGTGCCCCGGCCACCCCGTCGGCGATCTCCATGTGCATCGTCGAGGAAAGCCGCAGCAGCGTGGCTCCGCCACGCGCCAGGATACCGCCGGGCTCCTCCAGCAGCAGAGGCCGAACGACGCCGTACTCGGCCCGCGGGCTGAACTCGGCCTCCATCTCCACCCTTCCGCTCTCGCAGCGCACGCGGCGGAGCAGCGCGTGGGGCGCCTCCCGGCCGAGGTCGTGCCCGCGCTCGTTCTCCCCGACGGCGAGGAGATCGGTCAGGAGGACCACGCCGGAAGGCGTTTCGAAGCGGGTTTCCAGCACCAGCGAGCCGTCCACGTAGCGGCGCGACACCTCGGACGTACCCGTCGGCCGTATTGACCAGTGGCCAGCCTCATCGTCGAGCAGCCGCGCGAAAACGGCCGGCGAGTCGAAGCGCGGGAAGCAGAGCCAGTCGACCGATCCCGCGCGGCTCACCAGCGCCGCCGAGTGGCAGTCGGAGAGCAGCGCGTAGTCGGCGATCGGCGTCGTGCTCATGCGTCAAGCGTCATGAACAGGTTGTTGAGCGATTCGGCGAGCGTCGGGTGCGCAAAGATGCCGTCGCGGATCGCGGTGTACGGCAGGTCTCCCATCATGGCGACCTGCAGCACCGACATCACCTCACCACCGTCCACCCCGAGCACGGCCGCGCCAAGGATGCGGTCGGTCCTCACATCGACAATGGCTTTAATGAAGCCGCGCGTCTCGCCCATCTCGATGGCCCGGGCGACGCGCGTCATCGGCAGCTTCGCCACACGGATGTCGTGGCCCTGCTCGCCCGCCTGGCTCTCGCTCAGCCCGATGCGGCCGAGCTGCGGGTCGATGAAGACGGTGTACGGCGTCGGCCGATCCGTCGTCGTGCGGCATCCGCCGTCGAGCAGGTTCGCGCGCACCACGCGGTAATCGTCGTAGGCGACGTGGGTGAATGGGGCGGATCCGGCGATGTCGCCCAGAGCGTAGACGCCGGGCACGCCGGTCTCCAGCCGGTCATTAACGCGGATGTAGCCGCGTTCGTCCACCTCGACCCCGCCGGCACCGAGATCCAACGTGTCGGTGTTCGGCGTCCGCCCTGCGGCGACGAGGAGGTGCGAGCCGCGGAGGGTGTATTCCCGCCCTGCGACCGCGAACTGCACTGCGACTCCGCCTCCGTCTGCA
>JACDHQ010000496.1 GCA_013820975.1 Gemmatimonadaceae bacterium | reverse complement strand
CCCTGACGCTGCTTGTGCTTGGGATTGCGCTTGCAGATGATGCGAGTCACGCCGTCGCGCTTGACGACTTTGCAATGCTCACAAATCGGCTTGACGCTGCTGCGGACCTTCATGGAAAGCCTCGAATCTCTGGGCGACGGACGTGCGGACTGGACGGAAGTATTCCCGGCCAGACTCTCATCTTAAACAGGGCCGCAACTGCACGCAAGTGAGCGACTTGCGCGCGGTCGGGAGGGAGGAGTCCGGGGTCGGGGGAAACCCTGCATTCACGCCAGCGACGCGTTGATCGCCGCCATCGCTCGCGCCGGGTCCTCGGCGGCCGTCACCGTGCGACCGATCACGAGGTAGCGCGCCCCGGCCGCCGCGGCCGCCTCGGGGGTCGTCACCCGGGCCTGATCGTGCGTGGCCGCTCCCGCGAGCCGGATCCCGGGGATGAGGGCCGCCAGCCGGTCACCGAACTGTTCACGGACGTGCGGGGCCTCCGGACCGCCGCAGACTACCCCGTGAGCACCCGCCCCGGCGGCGAGTGCAGCCAATCGGAGGACTTCGGTCTCCACGTCGACCGATCCACGCCCCCAGCTCTGCGCGATGTCTCCCGCAGCGAGCGACGTCAGGAGGGTCACGGCGAGCACTCCGCAATTCCCTCCCCCCTCGGCGGCGCCCTCCACGGCTGCCTCGACCATCCGGCGACCGCCTACCCCGTGGACCGTCACCAACCTGGCACCGAGCGACGCGGCGCTGCGGACCCCGCCGCGCACCGTGTTCGGGATATCGTGGAACTTGAGGTCCAGAAAGACGTCGCTACCCGACGCCAGGATACGCTCGACGATCCGCGGCCCGGTGGCCGTGAACAGCTCGTGCCCGACCTTGAAGAAGGTGCATGCCCCGCGGAGGCAGTCCACCATCTGCATCGCGTGGGCGGCGTCGTGGTAGTCGAGTGCGACGATCACCTCGGGGCGTCGCCGGCCAGGGCTCACGCCGTCCACTCCAGCGCGCCGACCAGCTCCTCGACGTTCCGGACGCCCTCGCGGTCGCACCACCGGGCAAGCCCCGCGACGATGCGCTCGGGCCGTCTCGGGTCCTTCATTGCCGTCGTGCCGACCCCCACCAGGGTCGCACCGGCCATGATGTACTGCAGCGCATCCTCGGCGGATGCGACCCCGCCGATCCCCATCAGCGGAATGCGCACCGCCTGCCGCACGCGCCAGGTCGCCAACACGCCGACCGGCAGCAAGCCCGGACCGCTCACCCCGCCGCTGCCGAAGCTGAGCGACGGCTTGCGGCGCTCGAGGTCGACCACGAGCCCCGGCAGCGTGTTGACGAGCGAGATCACGTCGGCACCATGCTCCTCAGCCACCTGCGCCATCGCGGCAATGTCAGGAAGCGTCGGAGAGAGCTTGACGAAGATCGGGCGGCGCGTGGCCGCCCGTGCATCGCGCACCACCGTCGCGAGGGCCTTGGGATCGGCGCCGAACTCGAGGCCGCCCGCCTTCACGTTGGGGCAGCTCACATTCAGTTCGTACCCCGACACGGCCTCGGATTGCGCGATCGGCCCGACGCCGAGCGCTTCCTCGAGCGTCTGGATCACCGTGATGAAGTCGTCGGTCGTGCGGCCGACCACGTTCACGATCTTGCGCGTTGCCGTGTGATGTGCCGCGAGCCACGGAATCACCTCGTCGCGCACGTGCTCGACGCCCGGATTCGCCAACCCCACCGCATTGATCATCCCGCCGGCAAAATCGGCCACGCGGAGGGCCGCGTTCCCGGGGCGCGGCTCCGGGCTCACCGCCTTGGTGACGAACCCCCCGAGCGCATCGAGGTCGACGATGTCGGCGAGCTCCCGGCCATAGCCGGCCGTGCCGGCGGCGAGGATGATCGGGTTCTGGAAGACGACGCTGGCAATCTGGACCCGGAGCGGACCCTCGGACGTGATCATGCTCCCGCGCCGCCGCCGACGCGGCGCTCGTAGCGCTCGAGGTACTCCAGCGTGGCAGCGACGATGGCATTGGCGATCTCCTCCTGCCCTGCCGGCGACGTCATGTAGCGCGCCTCCTCGGCGTTCGTGCCGAACCCGATCTCGACGAGCACCGATGGCATGAACGCCGTGACCAGCACCCGGAAGCCGGCCTGCTTCACCCCGCGGTTGGGGCCGGGATGCGAGCCGCCGAGGCGGCGCTGGATCAGTTCCGCGAGGTCGGATGATTCGCGGAGATGCTCGTTCTGCAGCATGTCGGCGACGATGAAGCTCAGCGGGTCACCCTTCCGCGTATCGGCCACCTCCTCGTACTGCACCGATTCGTTTTCCATCTGCTCGACGCGGCGCGCGTCCTCCGTCCGCGCTTCGGCGAGGAAGTACGTCTCGAAGCCGCGCGCTGCGCCCGGCGACTTCCACGTCGGGTTGGCCGCGTTCACGTGGATGGAAATGAACAGATCGCCCCCCGCGTCGTTCGCGATGCGGCCGCGATCGGATAGCGCGACGAGCGTATCGGTCGTGCGCGTGTGCAGCACGTCAACGCCCATCGCCTTGAGCTTCGTGCCGACCCGACGCGAGACCTGGAGCGTGATGTCCTTTTCGTGGATGCGGGCTCCGGTACCGATGGGTCCCGACATTCCCTTGTCCGGGCCGCCGTGCCCCGCGTCGATCACGACGAGCCGCCGCTGGGAGCCGGCGCGGCGCGCCGCCGGCACCGTGGCGGGCTCGCGTCGCGAAGGCGCGGGCGCCGCACGACGTGCGGCATCGGCAGTCGGC
>JACDHQ010000495.1 GCA_013820975.1 Gemmatimonadaceae bacterium | reverse complement strand
CACGATGGGAAAGAACCCGATCACGAACGACAGGATGGCGAGCATCGCCGCCAGGGGGACCTGAAAGAGGAAGAACAGCACCAGCAGGATCACTGACTTGAGCGTCTGGGTCACCAGCGTCGAGTACACTGCGCCGTAGAGGACGCCGCGCACATTGTGCTCGAGCGCGCCGGCCAGCTCGCTGTAGCGCGGCGGGATCTTTCCCCTGACGTAGGCGACGATCTTCGCGCCGTCCACGAGGATGTAGAACGCCGTGAAGAGGAAGATCGTCGCGCCGATCGAGAACTCGGCAATCGTCTCCTGCAGCGCCGCGGGAATGCGCGCGCCGTAGTTCGACGCCTCCCGCACTACCTGCTGCACCCATTCGAAGGTGTTCGCCGTTTCCATGAACGGGAGGCGATGCACCGCGTCGTCGATCTTCGCGGCGATGCTGCGGTGGTTGGCGGCGACGTAGGCGGCCACGTCCGCGAACTCGACGTACGCATACACCAGCAAGGCGAGGACGGGCACGATGACGACGACGATCGTCGTGATCGCGCTCAGGGCCTTGCTGCCGGTCCGGCGGGTGAACCATTCGTACACCGGCCGCAGGTAGAACGCGATCACGACGCCGAGGATCGCGGCGATGATCACTTCGGAGACCATCCACACGAACAGCCCCAGCACGATCACGCCCAGCATGGTCGTGAGCAGGATCCGGCGCACTTCGGGCAGCGTGAGGTCGCTGACACGTCCCGTGACGCGTCGCTCCACGCGGCGGCGTTCTGGGATGGGCTGGCTCTCTGCTGCTGGATCTGTCATTGGCGTTCGCGTCCCCGGTTCGTGCGGTGTGGGCCCTCGCACACGCGGGGCAGGTGCAATCCTAGACCTGGCGCCTGAGGCGCTCGCGGAAGCGGTCGCCGCGATCGAGATCCGGCTTGACGACACGGATCAGTTCCGACGGCGATGCCCCGAGCACATCGCGCAGCCGTACGTCGCCGCGTTGCTGGTCCGCCGACACATGCACCTCGGCAAGCTCGTGGCGCCGGGGGCCGTGGATCCAGGCGAGCTCGCCGTCCTCGAGCAGCCGGCTGCGCGCGTCCTCGGCGTTCATGAACACGGCCGGCCCACGCTCGGCGTCGCCGGAGCGGGTGGCGAGGAGCATTTCGACCCGCAGGACCTTATTGCGGCTGTCAGCCACGCGCGGCTGCCACCATGCGGTACATGCCCTCGGCGCACATCACCAGGCGCTGCTGGCGCAGGGTTGCGAGGGCGCTGGCTGCCCGCTCCCGCGACACCTCGAGGCGCGCAGCGACGGCGTCCACCGACGCCGCGCCGAGGGCGCGGACCGCCTCCCACGCCGCCCGCGCCTCCGGAGACAGCACGCCGCGCGGAGCGGCGCCTCCACATTCCTCCACGAGGAGGGCGAGGCCGTGGCGTTCGAGGACGGCTTCCACCGCATCCCAGTGATCCTCGGTGAGCCCGCGGAAGATGAAGTACGAGTCATCCGCCGCTTCACCATGCGAGTAGGGAAGCAGCAGCTTCGCCACGACCTCGTCCGCGCAGGAAAAGTCGATCATCTGCACATGCGTGAAGTCGATCACCGTCAGCGACCGGTCGGGAACGGCGCCCACCAATGCCTGGATCTGCGCGCGGACGGCGGCGCCGGTGGGGCGCGTCACGAGGTTCGAGTACAAGTCGCACGCCACGGCCTGGTGAAGCATGCTGCTGACGTCGATGTGTTGCATCATGGCTCGTCGCGGGGTGGCAGCCGTTCCGGAATCGTCACGAGCACCTGCGACCCCGCGAACGGGGCCAGCTTCTCTGCAAGGGGTGGATCATCGTCCCAGCTCGGCACGATGGCAATCCGCGCCGTGCCACTGCGAACCGACAGCTTTCCGTCCCAGCGTCCCACGTAACGGCGTGCGCCGGCGAGTCCCTGGCCGCGACCGCGGTCGCGGTGCCGGCTCACGCCCTTGATCACCGCCTCTTCCAGCGCCGCTGCATCGTCCCACCGGTCGTCAACGATACGTCCGGGAAGGCTTTCCAGCGACTGGCGAAATCCGAGACCAGCATCACACACCGCAATCTGCACCACCCGCCGGCCGAGGCGCCGTGCCCACTTGTACGTCTGGACCATCACCCAGCCGCCTCGCCCCGCATGCTCCACGATATTCTGGCAGACTTCCGAGAGGGTCATCGCGAAACCGACGGTCGCCTTCGGGTCGAGTCCCAGCTCCTGCGTCAGGATCTGGGCTGCCTTCTGCTGGATGCGACCCACCACCTCGTGCACGTCGGCGCTGCCGGTGATGGGGGTGAGGTCGAGCAGCACGTTCGACTCCCCCTGCCGCCCGCGGGGCACGTGACCGTGCAGCTCGAACAGCTGCTCGGCGTGCCGGAAGAACCCTGCCCGTGCCCAGTAGCTCAGCGTATCGCTCTCCTCGGGCAGGGTGAATCCCGGTCGCTCGGCGCGCGACTGGGCCAGGCAGAGGAGCGAGGCCAGGCCGTAGGGCGACGACCACTTCGTGTGGCGCGCGTCCACGAGCAGCTTCGCGTCCGCGGGAGCGGCGGCCAGCTGGTCGAGCACCTGCTCGAAGGTGTGTTCGTCGAGGGAGGCCGGTACGGCGAGGACGATCGTCACGACAGGCTGAGCTCTCCGCGGAGGTAGGCGGCGAGGCCGGTTGCTCCCCGGTGCTCGACGTTGCGGGCCGCTGCAGCATGCGCGCGGCGAATCGCGTCGAGCAAGTTATCACCCGCGAGCAGCCGGGAGA
>JACDHQ010000494.1 GCA_013820975.1 Gemmatimonadaceae bacterium | reverse complement strand
CATTGTAGTAGGCGATCTTCACGTCGAGCGCGATCCGGTAGCGGGCGGCGACTTCGTTCGCCTCGGCTGCCGTGACGTTGGCGCGCGCCGAGGCGAGGTCGCTGAAGCGGCGGCCATCGAACAGCGTCAGGGAGCTGTTGAGTCCCGTGGAGTACGACCGCGGTGCGGTGTAGTCGATGAGGTCACCGGTCGGGCCCTGGCGCTGCCCGCTCGACTCGCTCGCGCCGAGCGACAGGCTCACGGTCGGCAGGAAGGCACCGTAAGCCGAGCGGACGCTCGACTCGCTGGTGATGATCGAGCCGCGGGCCTGGACCGCCGCCGGCGAGTTGAGCTGCGCCGCGGCGACAGCCGCCTCGAGCCCGATGGGCTGCAGCGAGTCGGCGGGAGACGCAGGGACGGCGGCGGTCTGCGCACCGAGCGGCGCGGCCATCAGCGCCAGCAGGGCGGTCATGCAAAACTTCGACATCTCGGGATTATCTCACTTGCAGGTTGCCGTGGAGCGCCTTGGTCCATGTGATTCACGCTCTGCCTTGCGGCGTGCGTCGATCTCCGTGCGCCGGCGCTCGAACCGCTCGCGCTGCGCTGGCGTGAGGATGAGCCGCATCTGCTCCTGCCCGGCGGCACGAATGGAGTCGGCCTGCGGCTTGAGCGGGTCCATCAACGCCCGCATCTGGCAGTTGCGGATGTCGAGGACGGAGTCGATCTGTGCGCGCTGGTCGGGCGTGAGGGCGAGGTCGTCGTACATCCCTTCCCGGTGGAACCACGAGCCCTCGCCCTTCGACTTGCTGTCGAGGACGCGGTTGGCGGAGAATCCGAGGACGCCGCCGACGAGCACGGCGCCGAGCAGGAACAGGAGCGCCTGCTGCTTGGTGCGCTGCATGGGGCCTCCTTACGGCGCGAAGAGGAAACGGAGCGTCGCTTCCCGCTCGCCCTGGGCGATCGGGCGGACGGTGAGCTCCTCGGGCAGCGACATCGGCGCACTCGCGGCGACGACGCTCTCGTACATGGCGTTCGACTCGGCCTGCGACGTGTGCACCAGGGCGGCGGTCGCCGTCATGATCAGCACGGCGGCCGCGATGAGCGCTGGGCGCGCCCAGTGGGTGAGCTCCCCCCACCAGCCGAGGTCCACGCTGTCGAGGCGCGCCATGATGGAGTCCTCGAGCTCGGTCCAGTACCCTTCACCCCCGGGGGGGGAGAGCACCTCGCGGAGCGCATGGATGACGGGCTCCTCGAGCCGGTCGCGGGATGCAAATCGATGGTCGGTCATGATGGTGTCCTGAGGTCCTGCAGCAGCCGGCGAAGCGCCGCGCGCGCGTGATGTAAGTCGGACCGGGCGGTGCCCTCGGGAATTCCGAGCGTCACGCCGATCTCGCCGTGCGTATAGCCTTCGACGTCGTGCATCACGATGACGGCGCGTTGCCGTGGCGTGAGTGTCGTGAGTGCCTGGGTCAGCCGGTCGCGGAGCTCGCCCGACACCGCGGGGTCGCGGAAGGGCAGCGGAAGCGGCAGGGTATCGTGGAGCGGCTCGGCATCGCGGACCTTGCGCCGGCGCACGAGATCGAGCGCGGCGTTGGAGACGATGCGGTTGAGCCACGCCCCGAAGGACTGGTCCGGGATGAAGCGGTCGAGCGCCTTGTACGCGTGGAGAAAGCCATCCTGCACCGCGTCTTCCGCATCGTCGTGAGCGATCACGATGGCGCGGGCGACGGCATACGCGCGGCGCTGGTGCAGGCGCACCAGGCCGGCAAATGCTTCCCGATTCCCCCCCTGGGCGGCCCGGACGAGCTCGCGCTCGCGTTCGGCCGCGTCAGATGGCGATGAAGCCATGGGGGCAGTGAGGAAAGGGGCGGGGAAAGCGGTCATTCGCGTTCAGCCATGTACACCAAGGCATACGCGGCCGGCCCGCCCGGCGTTGAATCAAGGGGACGCTGAGCCCGCCAGTCCAAGCGGGGCGGCGTCGGCCTTCAGCGCATCGATCACGAACTGGATATGGGTGTCGAGGTCCACCCCGAGTTCCTCGGCCCCCTGGAGGACGTCCTCGCGGCTGACCCCGCGGGCGAAGGCCTTGTCCTTCATCTTCTTCCGCACCGACTTCGCATCCACCTCGTGGACGCTCCGGCTGGGGCGGACCAGGGCCGTCGCGGTGATGAGCCCCGAGAGCTCGTCCACGGCGAAGAGGGCCTTCGCCATCCGGGTCTCACGCGCGACGCCGGTGTAGTGGGCATGGCCGAGGACCGCCTGCAGGATGTCGTCGGGCCACCCGCGCTCGCGCAGCAGGCGGACCCCCTCGCCCGGGTGCTCGTCCGTCGGCGAGTGCGCGGCGTTCGGATAGCGCTCGTAGTCGAAGTCGTGAATCAGGCCGGCGAGCGCCCATCGGTGCTCGTCCTCGCCGAGCTGGCGGGCGTAGGCACGCATCGCCGCCTCGACGGCAAGCATGTGCTTGCGGAGGCTCTCGCTCGCCGTGAATTCGTGCACGAGCGCGAGCGCGCTCTCACGGGACGGCAGCGAGGTGCTCACTGGTCAGCGGGCGCCGGTCGCCGCGGGATTGGACTGCGCGGCAGGCACGCCGGCGGACGGATTCTTGTGATGTCCCTCGAAGCGGCCGTTGGTCCAGACGACCATGCCGTAGGCGAAGGCGCCGATCGCGATCGCACCAGCGAGGAATCCGATGAAGGCGGCCGGCTTGTCGCCGGGAAGGGGAGCGGACATGGCTACGTCTGGGGGTTGCGGGGAAGTGGCATGAAAGAGATGCGA
>JACDHQ010000493.1 GCA_013820975.1 Gemmatimonadaceae bacterium | reverse complement strand
GCGTGATGTCGCTCGGCGGCACGGCTTCGTGCGCCGCATACTCGCACGACTTGCAGCCGTGCATCATGTGCGACCGCCGCTCGACGACGGTGCCGACCACGTCCTCGATGAACGCCGCCTCGGCGCTGCACACTTCGGGGAACCGCTGCGCGATTTCGCGCAGCGCGCAGTTGTGCGCGCGGATGAGCACCGCGTGGGGCGACGCCGACTCAGATTCCGCCATGTAGCCGTGATCGGTGAGCATCGCGGCGACGGCACGCGCCCGTTCGGCGAGCGGCCTCGTGGCGAGCGCGGGCTTGGCCGCATCGGCGAGCGCCTCCCACCGGCGGCGGAAGATGCGGACGACCCCTTCGCTCCCCTGCTCGGCGCGCACCACGTCGAGGGCATCGGCGAGGGGACTCGCGTAGGAGCGCGGGAAGAGCTGCTCGCCTCGTTCGGTGAGCGAGTAGGCGTACACCGGCCCACCGACGCCGCGCACTTCGCGGCGGAAGCGCACGAGCCCGGCGTCGCCGAATTCCTTCAGATGGCGACGGAAGGCGTTGGCTGTGAGGCCGAAGCGCGTGCCCAACTCTTTCGCCGTCAGCGGCTGCTCCTTGCGCAACGCGACCAGAAGGTCTCTGCGGAGGCCCTTGAAGGCGGCAAGCGGGACGGAGGAAGAACCCATGCCGAGCAAAGTAGCACGGCTTAGGCCATTCGTCAACAAACCTGTGTAAGAAGTGCCCGAAACAGGGGGCGCGTAGGCGACGACGCTCGCGCGCTCACGGGCAGAGGATGTTCAGTACATCCTCCCGACTGACGTCGCCCAAGTAGTCCGTCGGATTTCCGGCGCTCAGGGCGCCGGCCACGACGTCCCGCTCGAACGCCAGGCCGCAGAGTCGTGCCTCAAGCTCGCGCACGTCGGCGCGCCCAATGAAGTCCCCGAAGATGCGCTCGAGGATCCGCTCGCGCAGCTTGTCCACGGTAATCGGCGCTGACAGGAACTCGGTGATGTTCGCCACGCGGCCGCGGATGGACTTCACTCCCTTCGACTCGATCGTGCCGTTCGGCCTGAGCGCGGCGGTCACGGTCCTGCGGAATGGCGATGAGGTCGCGAAAGGCCTGCCCTGCAGCCCGTACCCGCAGGCGGGCCGCTCTGGTGCCATGTGCTCCGACCGCTGGGCAACTATCTCCTCTTCGCCGCAACAAAAGACGAGGACGCCCTTGCCCGCCTCCTTCAAGACGAGGCGAGGATCGCCGAAGGTGCGCAAGCCGAGACGCCGCTGCACCGCGCCTCTTTCGGACCGACCAGCGAGGGGCGGGAGCTCCTGCGCGCCAGCGGCAACCCGAACGCCCGTGACGAAGACGCCCTGACGCCACTTCACCGCGCGGCGATGCGGAACCCCGACCCGGTCGTCATCCGCCTGCTGATCGCAGCCGGTGCGGACGCCAACGCCCGCAACCTCGACAGCTTCACGCCCCTCCACCTCGCCGGGGCCAACCCGAGCGCGGAGGTCGTTCGCGCGCTCATCCAAGCGGGGGCGAACCCCAACGCGCGCGGGCATGTTGATCACGCCGCTGATGGTCGCGGCCGCAATGAGCTCCCTACCCGCCCTCGAAGTCCTCCTCGCGGGCGGCGCCGACCCGAACGCGACCAACGAGGAGGGGACTACGTCCCTGATGTACGCCGCCAAGGAAAGCACCGACCCCGCCGTCATCCAGACGCTCCTTCGTTCCGGCGCGGACGCACAGCTGCGCGACCGCACCGGGTCGCTCGCGATCGACCATGCCCAATCGAACCCCGCCCTGCAGAACACGTATGCGTTCTGGGAACTCAACGACGCCAGCTACTGAGCCGGCGCCTCGCAGACGGCACCGTTTGGGAAGCCGATTTGGATTGCGGCGTGGACCCGCCGACGCCACCGAAGCGCGAAGCGATTTGGGGCGGCGACGCCGACTCGCCTACGGCCCGACCTCGCCGCGGCGCGAAGAGGCCGATCGGTGACGTTCTGTCGCCCGCCGTCGTGCTCGCCATCACTAAGCCGATCATCGGAGGCGGTACCTACATGCTCTACCCCCGCGCCGTCGGCACCCGTGTCCACGCCACGGTCATCGGCTACGGTCTCGGCGGGTGTCTTCGCTCGAACATCGAACGATCGCGAGGACTGCGTCGCCACGTGGACCCTCGCTGGTGAGATCGTCGTCGGATGTACCGCCAGGAAACCGTCTGCACCCGTTGGAAGGAGACCGAGCCGGCCAACATGCCATCTGGGTCAACGATCAGTGGCGCATCTGTTTCCGATGGCACGACGGAAGCGCCTATGACGTCGAGATTGCGGACGATCACGACTAGGTCTTCCCATCGGGCGAGAGAACGAGGGCACAGATGACTGGGAGCAAACTCAAGGAAACCTACCCGCCAGTCCACCCGGGCGAAATCCTCCAGGAAGAGTTCATGGAGCCTCACGGCCTCTCGGCCTATTCAGTGGCCGCTGAACTCGGCGTGGATCGCGGATCTACCGGATCACAGGCGGCGAGCAGACCATCACCACGGATACCGCGTTGCGTCTGAGCCGCTTCTTCGGCACCACCGCACGATTCTGGCTCAACCTTCAGGACCACTACGATTTGGAAGTGGCCGCTAGGGACGAGAGCGTACAGGAGAGCCTCAACAAGATCCGGCAGATCCGCACAGGCAACCCCGCAACCCGGAGAAGCGAACTTCGTTAGCGGTTTGCGATGTGCCGTGAGGACGTCCTCGGCCGCCACGATGCAGGTG
>JACDHQ010000055.1 GCA_013820975.1 Gemmatimonadaceae bacterium | reverse complement strand
CGGCGTTGTGGTCCTCGCGGCCGAACTCACCGTACACCTCCACGCCACTGTTGGGAAGCACCAGGCGCGCGAAGACTGAGGCGAGCTGGTTGTGGGGGTCATCCAGCAACGATCCATCCGGATTCCGCCCGACGCTCGACTCCTTGAGCAGCCCCTCGAACGGCTTCCGGAAGTCGGCTGCCGTGAGTCCGGTGGAAGGCCACACAGAGTGATAGAAGCGGCCCCCCCCCACCTCGAGCCCGGGAAGCCCTCGCGGCATGAATACGGCAACAACGCCGCTGGCAAAGCGTCGCGCGCCCGCGTCGGGCATGATCGAATACGCCGACTGTGCCAGGTCGCCGTAGATCACCCGTGCATGGAGGCGCCCGATGCCGATGTTGGCGGGTCGCGACGTGCCGGCGAAAACGTGGGGAAACCCGCCTGCATTGTTGCTGAGGAGGAAGGGGTATATCGACATCGGCCCCCACCATTGCGAGGCGGTCGACATGCCCGCAGCAGCGCCAAGGAGGTCGAGGCGCAGCGTGGATTCACCGGGGTCGATTCGGGTGACCGGCGCATCGCCGAACCGCTGCGGGTGGTCGATCAAATCGAAGAAGAACGCATCGGCGAAGCGGAGCTCGTCCGTTTGCCCATTCGGCTCCAGCGCGAACGCGGCGTTCTGCGACCACGTGGCGATTGGTGCCAGCACGAGCGAGAGCGGGCCGGCATGCGCCGACACCGCCGCCGACACCGCGGTAGTGACGCCCCGCCCGGCCCATACCGGCCCGTCGTTGATCCCGAATGGATGCGTACTGTTGAACCAGACCGACGCTTCGGCCGGCAGGAGCGAGACGCCGGCGCTGCGGCCACCGCGGAGGTCGCACTGCTGCGCGCACCACGGCCGACTGAGCGACGCAGGCAGCGCGACGGAGTCCGCGAGGGTGAGTCGCTCGAGCTCACGCGGGCCCAGCTGGCGTATCGACCACTGGTGAGCGGGGATGGCGCGGAGCAACTGGAGCGTGCGCAACCGGGATTCGAGTGCGCTGCCCGCGAAGGCGCCGCCGCGCAGCACCTGCGATCCCGGCGTGGTATCGGCAGGCACCTGTGCTACGGCTACGCTGGCCGTCGCCATCAGGAGTGCAA
Source organism: Gemmatimonadaceae bacterium (assembly GCA_013820975.1). Taxonomy (GTDB): domain Bacteria; phylum Gemmatimonadota; class Gemmatimonadetes; order Gemmatimonadales; family Gemmatimonadaceae; genus JACDHQ01. Next base: position 7,721 of record JACDHQ010000055.1, on the reverse strand, counting down.
TCGTGAGTACCGGGCGCAGCCGGAAGTCAGGCCTCACGCCGAGACCCGGCGCGCCTGCGCCTCGAGCCCCGCAAACGCCCCCAGCACCCGGTCCACCTGCTCATCCGAGTGCTCCGCACTCATCGACACGCGAATCCGGCAGGCGCTCGCCGCCACCGCCGGCGGCAGGATGGGATGCGTGAACACGCCGGCCTCGAACAGCGCCTTCCACGCCGCGAGCGTCGCGTGCGTGTCGCCGATATACACGGGAATGATGGGCGTATCGCTCGTGCCGGTGTCGAAGCCAAGCGCGCGCAGTCCCTCGGCCATGCGCCGCGTGTTGTGCCACAGCCGGTCGCGCCGCTCGGGTTCGTCGATCAGCACGTCGAGCGCCGCGAGCGCGCCGGCGACCGATGCAGGCGGGGCGCTCGCGGTGAAGATGAACGGACGCGCCTGGTGGCGGAGGAAGTCGATGACGGTGTGCTGTCCCGCGACGACACCACCGACGCCGGCGAGCGACTTGGAGAAGGTCGCCATGATGAGGTCCACCTCGTCGGCGAGCCCGAAGTGGCGCGCGGTGCCGGCGCCATTGTCGCCGAGCACGCCGAGGGCATGCGCGTCGTCCACGAGCACTGCGGCATCGTGCGCGTGTGCGACCGCGACCAGCCGTGGCAGGTCGACGGTCGATCCTTCCATGGAGAAGACGCCGTCGGAGACGACCAACTTGCCGGCACTCGCCGGGACGCTCGCGAGCTGGCGCGCCAATGTGTCGAAGTCACCGTGCGGATAGCGGTGCACCTCACCGAATCCCATCCGCGAGCCATCCACGATGGACGCGTGATCGAGCTTGTCGAGAAAGAGGTGATCGCCGCGTCCGAGGAACGTGGACACGGCGGCGAGGCTCGCCTGGTAGCCCGTGGTAAATACGAGCGCATCCTCCTTGCCGAGGAATGCCGCGAGCCGCGACTCGAGCTCGTTGTGCAGGTCGATCGTGCCGTTGAGAATTCGGCTGCCAGTTGCGCCGGAGCCGTACTTCTCGAGGGCGGCATGCTGCGCATCGAGCACGCGCGGATGATGCGTGAGGCCCAGGTAATTGTTGGAGCCCGCCATCACGCGCCACTGGCCCTCGACGAGCACCTCCGTCGCCGTCGATTGCTCGACCGCACAAAAGTACGCATACGCACCCTGCGCCTTCAGCTCATCGGCGGTACGGAACGCGGCAGCCCGCGAAAAGATCTGCTTCACGTCGCCTTTTCGTAGATCCGCCACCGGCGATACTCCTTCGCTCCCATGGCCACGAGCGGCCGGTTCATCAGGGCGTTGTCCTCGAGGATCCAGCTCGCCTCGGCCACGGTGACGCCGTATGCGTTCGCGCGCCGGATCACCTCGTGCATCAGCAGTGCGGAGAGCCCTGTCGAACGGTACTCCCGCTTCACGCCGAGCGCCATGACCCGGCCGCTGCGCAGGCGGTTCCTTGCCATGAGCAGCCGGAATGCGCCGGTGGGAAAGAGCCGGCCGTTGACTATGCGACGCAGGACGACGTTGTAGTCGGGCACGACGAGGATGAATGCCGCCGGATTGTCGCCGACGTGTGCGACGAAGGCGAACTGCGGGAGCACGAGGAGACGCAGCTCACCGGCCATGTGCGCGAACTCGTCGCGCGTCATGGGCGCGTAGCCCCAGTTGCGCTCCCACGCGGCGTTGTAGATGTCCCAGCAGGTGGCGAGCTCGCGCTCGAAGTGATTGAGATCGATGTCGCGAAAGGTGACGCGCTGGTCGGCGCGGACGCGGTCGGCAACCTTGGCGAACTTGTCGGGGAGCTGCAATCCGGCGGCGCCGAAGGTGAGCTGGTATGCAAGCAGGTCCTTGGCCTTCGACATGCCGGCCTGCTCGAGCAGCGTGGCGTAGTAGGGCGGGTTCCACGGGGTCATGAAGACCGCCGGGTGCTCGAACCCGTCGACGAGGAGCCCGGTCTCGTAGTTGGTGGAGGGGCTCATGGGCCCCTGGATGCTCGTGAGGCCGCGCTCGCCGAGCCAGTCGGCGGCGGCGTCGACCAGCGCGGTGGCGGCTTCGGGGTCGTCGGCGCACTCGAAGAAGCCGAAGAAGCCGGTGGTGTCGCCGTGGAACTCGTTGTGGGCGGCGTTCTCGATGGCGGCGATGCGGCCGACGGGGCGTCCGTCACGCTCGGCGATCCAGAGGGCGATGCTGGCGGTGCGGTAGAAGGGGTTCCTGCGGACGTCGAGGGCGTCGCGGACCGTCTGGCGGAGGGGCGGGGCCCACTGGGGGGCGGCGGTGAGGGCCGCGATGTGCCACGGGACGTCGATGAAGCGGCGGACGTCGTGGGGGGTCGTGACAGGTTGGACGCTCGGCTTCATCAGTGCCAATGTAATTTGCCCCGCAGTGTGCGCCCATCGGCTGGTTGACGAGGAGGGCGTCGTCCATGGCAACAGGAGCCGATGCTCGACCCGTCCCAATCGATCGCCGAACCTGTCGATGCAGTGCGGGTGGCCGGAACCACCCGGGGTGCTGCGGCCGCTCGGATCACGTTGGCATACATGGCGCTGGCACTGCCGCTGCTGGCGATGTCAGCTGGGTCCGAGGTGCGGGGGTGGCTGATTATCGCAGCCCACGGAGGGCTGACAGCGGGGATCGCGGCTGCGCTCCGGCCGACCAACGGATTGACGGGCGGCGCGCTGCCGCGGGTGGCGCTGGCCTGGCTGCCGCTCGTCGCGATCCCCCTGTTGTACGCGGAGTTGCCCTACCTGATCGCGACGGTCGGTGCTCCGTTCGGGGACGCGATCGTCCAGCGGTGGGAGGGCGCCCTCTTCGCCAGCCAGCCGGCCCGGACCCTCGCCGGAGCCGCGCCATGGACATGGCTGAGCGAGCTCCTCCACCTCGCCTACCTCTCGTACTACGGCATCATCTACGTCCCGTTGGCTGGGCTCTTTGCCGCTGCGCATCGCGGAGGCAGGCGGGGAGCAGAGGCGATGGCAGCGGACGCGGCGTTCAGCGAAGCGGCACTGGCGATCACGCTCACATTCACAATCTGCTTCGTGGCGTTCGTGATCTTCCCTGTCCAGGGGCCGCGTTTCCTGTGGCCCGAGCCCGAGGGGGTGCCTCAGGGACCGGTTCGCGCCCTCGTGCTGCAGATCCTCGAGCGCGGCTCGTCCCGGGGAGCCGCCTTTCCGTCGTCGCACATGGCCGTAGCCGTGGTCCAGGCGCTTTCCGCGTACCGGTGGCGGCTGCCGTGGCGAACCCTGATCGGGATCGCCACCGTGGGGATAGGCGTCGGCGCCGTCTACGGCGGGTTCCACTACGCCATCGACATGGTGGCGGGCGCGGTGCTCGGGGGCGTCGTCTTTCTGGCGGTGCGCCGCTGGAGCACGGCGCAGCCACCGGCAGCAGGCTGGGGCCTCACGCGTTAGACTCCGGTGAACGAATGCCGACGCTGTCATCCATGCCCCAACCGTCGTCTGCCCGGGCCCATCCGCGGCTGCATGTGATCGATGCGCGCCACGCGTGGGCCGCTGCCGGATCGCTGCAGGTGGGCATGGTTCGGGTGCTGCAGGCTGCCCTCCTGGTCCTGGTGACCGGCAACCTGGGGCGCATTCCGGTGTTCTCCACCGGCGTCCGCGATGCGCCGCTCCTGATCAACGACATGGCAGTCGCGGCGCTGCTCGCGCTCGGTGGCATTGCCATGCTCCAGCGCCGAGCCGTGGAAGCCGATCGGGTCGTCGCGGCCGCGCTGGCATTCGTCGCACTCGCGGGCTTTTCGGTCGTGCTTGCAGTGCCACGCCACGGGCTGACCGGGGTGGAGCTCGCCATCAGTCTCGCCTACCTGGCGCGGTGGGTGTTCTACTTCTGCATCTACCTCGTCGTCATCAACACCGTGGGGCGGGCGGACATTCCGAGGATATTGAAGGCGTTCGACGTTGCCGTCCTGGTGTTCGCGGCGTTCGGCATCGTGCAGTCGGCGTTCCTGCCGAATTTCGCGCAGATGGTGTATCCCGATGCCCGCTTGTACCTCGACTGGGATCCGCAGGGACACCGGCTCGTCTCCACGTTCCTGGATCCGAACTTCGCGGGGGCGTTCATCCTGCTTGGCCTCATGCTGCAGCTGTCCCGCATCACGTGCGGCGTTCCGGTTGCGAGGTGGAAGCCGATCCTGCTCTTTGCGGCCCTGATCCTCACGGCGTCGCGGAGTTCGCTCCTCGCGTTCTTCTTCGCCGGGGTCGTGCTCGTGATGATCGCAGGCATAAGCAGGCGCGTGCTGCGGTTCGGGGCGCTCGTTGCGGTGCTCGGTCTGCTGGCGCTGCCGCAGATCATCCAGTTCGCGCAGACGTTCAACAAGCTGCAGGTCGATGCCTCGGCGCTGGCCCGGGTCGTGATGTGGGGACGGGCGCTGACGATCTTCAGCGATCACTGGATCCTGGGGATCGGCTACAACACGTGGGGATTCGTTCAGGCACGCTACGGCTGGGAAGCGGCGGGCGTGGGTTCCTATGGCGTCGAGGGAGGCCTCTTCTTCGTCGCCGTGACGACTGGTGTCGTCGGATTCGCCATCTACCTGACGATGCTGTTTCGGGTCGGACGAAACGCGCGAATGCTGTGGCGATCGCCGGCGGCAACGGGTGAGGAGCGCGCCCTTGGGATGACGGTCGCGACCATGCTCGTGGGCATCGTGATCCACAGCCTGTTCACCAACAGCCTCCTTCTGCCCTTCCTGATGGAATCGATGTGGGTCTTCTGGGGGTTGGCGTTCGTGGCCGCTCGTGCGATCGCCGTCGAATCGGCGGCGATGAGCTCGCCCCCGGCGGCCCTGATCAGGGCGCGGGTGACGCAGTTGTCGGGGGGAGTCTGAATGTCGGCGCGTTGCACAGCGGTAGTTCATGCGCTTCACCGCGCGATCATGCGCGAGCTCGCGACCATTGGGCGCGAAGCGGGACGCCCGCTCTCCGTGCTCGACGTGGGGTGCTGGGACGGCAAGGCGACCGTGGCGTACCGGTCGACGCTGCAGGGGCCGGCCGCAGGCGTCGAGGTGTATCCGGGGCCTGCTGCAGAAGCACGCGCCAAGGAAATTGATGTGGCGGAAGTGGACGTGGAGGCGGGACGAATGCCGTGGCCCGATGGCCAGTTCGACGTCATCGTCGCCAATCAGGTGTTCGAGCACCTCAAGAATGTGTGGCTGCCGATGGGGGAGATCGGCCGGTTGCTGGCCCCGAATGGCACGCTGGTCTTCTCGGTCCCGAACCTGGCGAGCTTCCACAACAGGGTGATGCTGGCATTCGGCTACCAGCCCAGCTCCATTCGCACGTTTGGTCCGCACGTGCGCGGGTTCACCTACCGGCAGGCGCGCGAGTTCGTCGAGTACGGAGGATTTCTCGAGGTGATCCGGACGCGCGGCGTGGGCTTCTATCCGCTGCCGGCGCGGCTCGCCTCCGTGCCCGCGAATCTCTGGGTCGGCGGCTGCCATACCCCTATCCTCGTCGCACGGCGGAATGCAGCGCCGGAAACTCCTCCCCCGTGGGAGAGCCTGGCGACGTCCCCGATGGGTGAGCAGACATTCTACGCCTCGGCGGGCACCGCCCGCGTCGAGCCCGTCCGCACGTGACAGTTCCGGGGCACCGACCGCCCCCGGTGACGGTGCTCATCCTGAACTACAACGGATGGCGCGACACTATCACATGTCTCGAAAGCGTGCTCCGGCTCGACTATCCGGACTTTCGCGTGGTGGTGTGCGACAACGCGTCTTCCGACGGATCGGTGGAGGAGATCGTCGCCTGGGCCGAAGGGCGGCGGCCGGCGGTGGTGCCGGGGCCGAACCTGCCGGTGGCGATCGCGCCGGTCGAGAAGCCGGTTGCCTGGGTGGTGCTCGATCGCGCGGAGGCGGAGCAGGGAAATGCATCCGGGGTGAGCCCGGCGCTCACCGTCATTCGGACCGGCGACAACCGGGGGTTTGCAGCCGGCAACAACGTGGGACTGCGGCATGTGCTCGCGATGGGCACGTCCGACCATGTCTGGCTGCTGAACAACGACACGGTGACTGCACCGGACGCGCTGCGCCACCTGGTTGCAGAGGCTGAACATGATCCGCTGACCGGCGCCGTAGGGGGCACGCTGCTCGAGCTCCATGATCCGGAGCGGGTGCAGCTGATGGCAGGCGGAACGGTGGCGTTCTGGGGCAGCCTGTCTTCCCAGACGGGCGCAGGAACGTCGCGGAACGCCCCTCGCCCACGCCCCGCCCTCGACTTCATCAGCGGCGGATGTCTCCTGGTGCGCACCGCTGCGGTGCGAGCGGCAGGGCTTCTCGACGAACGTTTCTTCATGTACGGCGAAGATGCGGACTGGAGCCGTCGCATCGTCGCTGCCGGATACAGGTTGTCGTATGCGCCCGCTGCCGAGGTGTGGCACAAGGGGGGCGGAACGGCCGGGCACCGGAGTCCGCTGCACGACTATCACAGCGTACGCAGTTCGCTGCTGTACGTACACAAGCATCGGCCGCGCGGGTTTCGCGTCGCGGCAGCATACTGCGTGTATCGCTGCCTGCTCCCCAAGATCGTCCGCGGACAGTGGGCCCGGGCGCGCGCCGTGCGCAGGGCATTCCGCGATGCAGCCGCTTCGATCAGCGAAGCGGAGCGCACGGCGCCCCGCAACGGGTATCTCGTTCGCAACCGACTCTGGGTGGGATACCTGCGGGTTGCGGATGCCGCGCTTGCCGCGCGCGCGACGCTGCAGAAGCCGGCGACCCCTCGCAGCGGAAGCCCGCGGCGCGTGCTGCTCAGCGTCGGCGGTCATCTCGGCGATGCTGTGATCGCAACGAGCGCCATCGCGCTGGTGAAAGCGGCGGTCCCAGGCGCCGAGATCGGCGTCCTGCTGCCGTCATGGTGCCGGATCGTGCTCGACGGGCATCCCGACGTGAACTGGCTCCACGAGGTGGACCACTGGAAGCTCAACCGGGGGCCGGAATCGCTTCCTGCTCGCTTCCTGCGGCATCGCGCCACGGCGCGGCGGGCGGCCGTCGAGATCCGAAGTGTCGGGTACGAGGCCGCGATTGACTTGTACCCGTTCTATCCGAACACGGGACCGGTGCTTCGCGCCGCAGGGATCCCGGTGCGGGCCGGATGGTCAAGCGGCGGCTACGGACCGATGTTCACGCACGCCCTCGGGTGGACCACGACGACCGAGCACGTCACGGAGCAGCACGCGCGACTGCTCCGGAGCGCGTTGCCCGGGATCGGCGAGCATCCAGTACCACCGTATGCTCTGCCGTCGCCGTCAGAGCCACAGCGGGCGAGGACGAGGGAGCTGCTGCGAGAGCACAGGCTCGCCCCCGGGGGCTATTACCTGGTGCATCCCTGCGCCGGTTCACCGAACAAGGGTTGGCCGCGCGAGCGCTGGACTGAGTTGCTACGCGCCCTTGTGGCCACTGGACTCGGCGTGATCGTCACCGGCGCCGGGACCGACCAGGAGGAGTTCGCTGGCACCCTCGTTCGGGAGGTGCCTGGGGTGATCAGCCTCGTGAACCGGCTCGACTGGCCGGGCGTGGTGGACGTGGCAGGCGAAGCCCGTGCTGTCGTTGCGGTCGACACCGCCATCGCACACGTTGCAGCGGCAATGGGAACCCCGGTAGTCACGCTGATGACCGGGACGAACGATCCGGCGCACTGGCGGCCCTTTTCACCGCGTTCCGGGGTATTGACGACGAGGCGCGCGCGGCCGGACTCCCCCCACGTGTTCGGGAG
>JACDHQ010000054.1 GCA_013820975.1 Gemmatimonadaceae bacterium | reverse complement strand
CGAGGCGCCCGTCGGCACCCGCGCGCCCGACGGCGGCCGCAACGTCGGGATCGAACTGCTCGCCGCTGCAGCGGACGACTTCCGCGATTGCATCGTCAAAGGACATCTCGCGCATGCGATACGGCCGGCCGCTGGTCATCGCATCGATCGCATCCGCGGCCGCGGCGATGCGTGCCTCCAGCGGGATCGCGTCGCCCACGAGGCCGTCGGGCAGCCCCCGCCCGTCGGCGCGTTCATGGTGCCAGCGCACGATGTTCAGCGCCGCGGGCACCTCGGTGAGCAGGGGCGAGAGAATGCGCCACCCGATCACCGGATGAATCATGATGTGGTCGTACTCCTCGGTCGTGAGGCGGTCGGCCTTGTTGAGCACGGCCTCGCGCACTCCGATCTTGCCGATGTCATGCACATGCCCGCCGAGCTCGATCTGGCGGAGCAGCTCGCCCCCGACGCCCATCGCCTGCGCGATGATGGACGAGTAGTGGCTCACGCGCACCGAGTGCCCTCGCGTGTAGGGATCCTTCACCTCGAGTGCGCCCGCAAGGGACTGCACGCTGGCGAGGAACAGCTCCTCGAGGCGTCGGGCCTGCACGGTCACCTTCTGCTCGAGGTGCTCCTGGTAGTCACGATTCTCGAGGATGAGGCGTCGCTTCTCGAGCGCCTGCACCACCCGCGCCCGGACTTCCTCGAGGTGAAAGGGCTTGGTGAGGTAGTCCACCGCGCCGATGGAGAGGCAGCTGACGGCGACGTCCACGTCGGCGATGGCGGTGACCATCACCACGGCGGTATCCGGCCATCGTGCCCGGATCTGGCGCAGCAGCTCGATGCCGTCCATGCGCGGCATCCGCACGTCGCTCAGCACGAGGGTCATCGGCTCCGCTTCGAGGACGGCGAGTGCCTCCTCCCCGTTCGCCGCCTCGATCGCCTGATAGCCGTCACCGCGCATCAGGTGCGCGATCACCTGCCGGAGGCGCGGCTCGTCGTCCACCACGAGGCATCGCACCGGTCCGCCGAAGTTGCCGCCGGCCTCGCCAGTCATCCGTCGCCTCGCTGGTGCCGACGGCGCGGGTTATCTTTGCCCAACGACCTACACTCAGGAATCCGCATGACGCGCGTCTTTGATGAAGATCTCTCGGCCGGCTTCGGCACGCGGGCAATCCACGCTGGGCAGCGCCCCGAACCCCACGCGGGCGCCATCATGACGCCGGTCTACCTGACATCCACCTACGTGCAGGATGGCATCGGGCGCAACAAGGGGTATGAATACGCCCGTGGCAAGAATCCAACGCGCGAGGCGCTCGAGCGCAACGTAGCCGCCCTCGAAGGGGCCCGCCACGGCTTTGCGTTCGCCAGCGGCACGGGATGCCTCGACTCGATCATGAAGCTGTTCCGATCGGGCGATCACATCGTGTGCGGCGAGAACGTGTACGGCGGAACCTTTCGCCTCTTCGACCGCATCCTGCAGAATTTCGGCCTGACGTTCAGCTATGTGGACACGCGCGACGCGAACCGGATCGCCGAGGCCTGCACGCCGAACACGCGCGCCGTGCTGGTCGAGACGCCGACGAACCCGCTCATGCGGATTACGGACCTGACTGCTGCGGCTGAGGCTGCTCACCAGGCCGGCGCGTTGCTCATCGTGGACAACACGTTTGCCACCCCCTTTTTCCAGCTGCCCTTCCAGCACGGTGCCGACATCGTCTTCCATTCGACGACGAAGTACCTCAACGGGCACAGCGACATGATCGGCGGCATCGCGCTGGTCAACGACGACCAGCTCGCGGAGCGACTCCAGTTCATCCTCAATGCGGCGGGCGCGATTCCCGGGCCGTTCGATGCCTGGCTGGCCCTCCGCGGGACGAAGACGCTGCACCTCCGCATGCCGCGCCACGACGCCAACGGCCGCCAGGTCGCGGCGTGGCTGGCGGAGCGGCTTGGCCATGAGCGCGTCGTCTACCCGGGGCTCGAGTCGCACCCGCAGCACGCGCTCGCCGCACGGCAGATGCGCGGCTTCGGCGGCATGATCACCGTCGAGCTGGGGACGCAGGAGCGCGCCAACGCGGTGCTCGAGAAGATGCGCGTCTTCTCCCTCGCCGAGTCACTGGGCGGCGTCGAGAGCCTGATCTCGCACCCCGCCTCGATGACCCACGGCTCCGTGCCCGCGGACGTGAAGGCGCGGCTCGGGATCACCGACGGCATGGTCCGCCTCTCCTGCGGCGTCGAGGACGTGGAGGACCTGATCGGCGACCTCGCGCAGGCGCTCGCGTAACCCGTGACGGTCCTCATCGTCGGTGGCGGCGGTCGCGAGCACGCGCTGGCGTGGCGGCTGAAGCGGGACGAGCCCGACCTGCGCATCATCGCGGCGCCCGGCAATCCCGGCCTCGCGCACATCGCGGACTGCGTGGCCGTGCCCGCGGACGACATTGCCGGCCTGCTGGCACTCGCAGAACGCGAGCAGGTTTCCTTCACGCTCGTGGGGCCCGAAGGACCGCTCGCGCTGGGCATTGTGGACCACTTTCGCGAGCATGGGCAGGCGATCTTCGGTCCCACCGCTGCCGCCGCGCAGGTCGAGACGTCCAAGGCGTTCGCGAAGGAGCTGATGCGCGAGGCCGGCGTGCCGACCGCGCGGGCCGAGGCGCACGATACCGCCGCCGCCGCGCACGACGCGGCCAGGCGCATGGGTGCGCCCGTCGTCATCAAGGCGTCCGGCCTTGCCGCCGGCAAGGGCGTCGTCGTGGCGCAGACGCCCGGCGAAGCGAAAGCCGCCATCGACATGATGTTCGCCGGCGGGATGGGCGCTGCGGGAGAGACGGTGCTCGTCGAGGAGTTCATGGAGGGGGAGGAGCTCTCGCTCTTCGTGCTCACTGACGGGACGCGGATGGTGCCGCTCGTGCCGGCGCAGGATCACAAGCGCCTGCGCGAGCACGACGAAGGACCCAACACCGGCGGCATGGGCGCGTACGCCCCGGTGTCGCTCGGCGTAGGCGGCGCGCCGATCCTGAGCGACTCGCCACTGGTGAGCGAGGTGCTCCAACGGATCATCGCCCCGACGCTCGCAGCACTGCGCGCCCGCGGCACGCCGTTCACCGGCCTCCTCTACGCCGGCCTGATGCTCACGCGCGACGGGCCGAAGGTCGTCGAGTTCAACTGCCGCTTCGGCGATCCCGAGACGCAGGTCGTCGCCGCCGTGATCGCGCTCGAGCCTGGCCTCAGGGTGCTGATGGAGCACGTGGCGCGCGGCGAGGCGCTGCCCGATGCGACCTGTCGTGTCAACGGCCACGCCGTGACCACCGTGGTGGCAGCCGCAGGCTACCCGGAGCGCCCCGACGTCGGCGCGCCCATCACCCTGCCGAAGATCGACGACGTCGGGGTACTCGTCTTCCACGCCGGCACGACCCGCAACGACGCCGGGGAACTTGTCACGTCGGGAGGTCGCGTCCTCGCGGTGACCGCCTGCGCGCCGACGTTCGAGGACGCGCAGGCGCTCAGCAGCCGATACGCCGGGGAGGTGCGCTTCACCGGCGCCCAGCACCGCGCGGACATCGGATGGCGCGAGGTCGAGCGGCGCCGGGCGGCGGGTGAGGTGCGCCGCCCGGCGGATGCCTGAGCTGCCCGAGACCGAGACGATCGCGCGGGACCTGCACCGCGAGCTGATCGGTCGGCGCATCACCGGCGTCGAGGTTACACGACCCGACGTGCTGCGCGAGGTGGATGCCGCCGCGCTCGACCGCCGCACCAGCCATGCGACCATCGTCCGCTGCTGGCGCCGCGCCAAGCTCGTCGTCATCGAGCTCGACACCGGTGATCGACTCGTCGTGCAGCCGCGCTTCACCGGCGCCCTGCTCATCGACGCGGGCGACATGCCCGAGCGCGAGCGACGCTACTCCACGCTCGCCTTCACGCTCGATGACGGCCGGCGCCTTCACTACCGTGACATCCGCCGGCTCGGCACCGTCTCGGTGATGGAGCCGAGGCGCTTCGAGGCGTATTCGGCATCGCTCGGCATCGAACCCCTTGACCCGGCGTTCACCGCAGGTGCACTATCGGGACTTCTTCGGGTCTCCCGCCAGCCAGTCAAGAAGGTCCTGATGGATCAGCGAGCCGTCGTCGGCATCGGCAACATCTACGCGAATGAGGCGCTCTGGCGCGCGGGCATCGACCCGTCGCGGGCCGCGCGGGACGTCAGCGACGGCGAGGCACGCCGGCTCCGCGACGCCATCGTCGCCGTGCTCACCGAGTCGATCGCCGTCCGCGGGACGAGCTTTCGCGACTATGTGGATGCCTCGGGCGGCCAGGGCGGCTTCGTCCACCATCTGGCAGTATATGGAAGGGCTGGGGAGCCATGCCCCCGCTGCGGGGCACGCCTCGTCGGGACCCACGCCATCGATGGCCGGAGCACGGTGCTGTGCGCACGCTGTCAAGGCTGAAGCTCTTTCAGGCCTCGACGGGGCAGCTCGACGCGATGCGTGCCGATGTGCGCGCCCGCTGCGAGGATCGCCCCGGCGTCTACCGCATGCTGGCACCCGACGGGGAGATCGTCTACGTCGGCAAGTCCAAGCGCATCCGCACGCGCCTCATGAGCTACTTCCGCTGCGGCCCCGATGAGAAGGGGGCGCGCATCATCCGCGAGGCGGAGCGGCTCGAGTGGGACTACACGCCGAGCGAGTTCAGCGCGCTGCTCGAGGAGCTGCGCCTGATCAAGCGGTGGCGCCCACGCTTCAACGTGCAGATGAAGCGCGATGCGCGGCACTTCGCCTTCATCAAGGTGACACGCGGCGCCGCACCGAAGCTTGCCGTCGTCCGCGGAGCCGGTGCCGACGACTCGGGCTTCTACTACGGCCCGTTTCGCAGTGCACAGCGCGTGGAGGACGCCGTCCGGGAGCTGAACGACGTGCTCGGCCTCCGCGACTGCGCGCTCGACCGGCGCATGCACTTCGCCGACCAGCCCGAGCTCTTCCAGCTCATGCCGCGGACCCCGGGCTGCATCCGGTACGAGGTGCAGAAGTGCCTGGGCCCGTGCGTGGCAGCGTGCACCGCCGGCGAGTACGACGAGCGTCTGCAGCTCGCGCGTGCGTTCCTGGACGGCGTGGACGACCTGCCGATCGAGGCGCTGCGCTGCGACATGGAGCAGGCGGCCGAGCGGCTGGAGTTCGAGCGTGCGGCCGCGCTGCGCGACAAGCTGCGGCGGCTCGAGGGACTGCGTGAGCAGTTCCTCCACTTCCGCTTCGCCGTGGAGTCGCTGTCGTTCGTCTACACCGTGCCCGGGCATGCGGGCGAGGATCGCACCTATGTCATCCGTCGCGGCCGCATCCGAGCGGAGATGGCTGCCCCCGCCAGTGCGCCCGAGCAATTGCAGCTCGCGACCACGGCCCGCGACGTGTTCGGTCGCGTGGAGCATGCCGGTGCACAGATCCCGACCCACGAGATCGACGAGCTGCTGCTCCTGACGTCGTGGTTCCGGAAGTATCCCGGGGAGCTCGACCGGGTCGACGCCAGATGGAGCCGCGGGACGGGCGCGCTCAGCGGCATCCTGCCGGGCGCGGACCCGCAGCAGTTCGGCCAGTCACTTCATCGAGCTCTGAGCGGCGCCGTCACTCGGCGAGCGGGACGAGCTCCACTTCGGCCCCACCAATTGCGATCGTGAGGATCGCCACCGACGGCGCGAGCCTGAAGCGCCGCGCGCCCGCTGCTCCCGGGTTGACGACGAGCCGTCCGCCGGCGGACGTCACCTGTTGCTTGTGCGTATGCCCGTACACGATGACATCGGCATCGTAGGCCGCAAGCAGCCGCTCGGGCGTGGGGCTGCCGAGCTCGTGGCCATGGCTCACGTGGATGCGCACGCCGTCGATCATGAGCGCGAGGCGTTGGACGAGCCTGGGATCGTCTGGTGCGTCGGTGTTGCCGTACACCGCCTCCACCGGCGCGATCGTCGCCAGCTCGGCGAGCACGCCGTCTCCACCCACGTCCCCCGCATGCAGGATGCGCGTCACCCCCGCGAGCGCCTCGTGCACGCTCGCGCGAACCATGCCGTGCGTGTCCGAGATGAGGCCGATGCGTGTCACTTCGTCCCGGCGTGCACTGCGGCGATGCCGAAGGTCAGCGTGTCGAACACCACCTCGCGGTAACCCGCTTCGGTCATCCGGCGCGCGAGTGCGGCTTCCTCGGGAAAGTTCGCGACTGACTTCGGCAGGTACGCGTACGCGGTGCGGTGGCCGCTGATCACGCCGCCGACGAAGGGCAGCACGCGATGGAAGTAGAGGTGATAGCCGGCCCGGATGATCCGCGACCGTGGCGTCGTGAACTCGAGGATGACGAAGCGCGCGCCCGGCTTCAGCACACGGCGCACTTCGCGCAGCCCTGCATCGAGGTCGGCGACGTTGCGGATGCCGAAGGCGACGATCGCGCCGTCCACCGAGTCGTCGGCGAGCGGCAGCTGCAGCGCATCGGCGGTCACCGGGGCGAGACGCAGCGGCGAGGCCTTCCCGGCGCCCGCTCGCAGCATCGGTTCCGCGAAGTCGGCCCCGATGACCGAGCCGGCAAACCCGGGCGTCCGTACCAGCGTCGCGCCGACGTCCAGCGTCCCCGCACACACGTCGAGGTACACGCCCGCCGGTGCGCGTTCCCACCCGAGCCGCCGCAGGGCACGGCGGCGCCACCGCTTGTCGATATTGAAGCTGAGGAGGTGGTTGAGCAGGTCGTAGCGCGGCGCAATCTGGCTGAAGATCGACTGGACGTACCCGCGCTTCTCGTCGCCGCCGCTCGCGGCACGCTCGGCGACCGCCTCGTCGGCGGACGGCGGTGCTGCATCGGGAGACAGGCGTGCAGGGGACATCGCAGAAAGCTCGCGGCGAGCGGGGACCCGGGCAAGCGGAGTATATTGGGCCTCGCCGCGGCTCGCGCGCCCTTCCCTCCCGCGGCCCCCAGTGATGCTCCCAGCCCTCGATCTCGCCAACCTGCCCGATGCCGATGTCGTCGCCCTTGCGCAGCAGGGGCGAGACGTCGCCTACCGCGAGCTGGTGCATCGCTACGAGCGCCCGGTGTTCTCGCTCGTGTACCGCATGGTGCGAGACCGCGAGCTGGCCGAGGACCTGACGCAGGACACCTTCGTGAAGGTGCTGTCGCACGTGGACAAGTACCGTCCCGAGTTCAAGTTCTCGAGCTGGCTCTTCAAGATCGCGAACAATGTCGCCATCGATCACCTGCGGCGGCGCACCCTCGACACCGTGAGCATGGACGGGTCGCCGCACGCCGGGACGATCGAGGCGGTCGAGGCCAGCCGCTTCGACATCGCGGTGCCGCAGGAGAACGCCCTCGATGAGCTCGAGGCGCGCGAGGTCGGGACGGCCATCGAGCAGGCCATCGCCGCCCTCAGGCCCGAGTACCGATCGTGCATCCTGCTGCGCCACGTCGAGGGCCGGTCGTACGAGGAGATCGCCGCCACGCTGGACCTCCCCCTCGGCACAGTCAAGACCTACATCCACCGGGCCCGGCACGAGCTGCGCAAGTCGCTGGAGGGTGTCCGTGAATAGGCGAAGACCCGGTCCCCGGGTGGGGCCGCAACCTCCGCGATCCGCACTTCCGGCGACCCGTCCACCCGGCCGGCGCCCCCCTGAAACCGCCTCGATGCCCCGTCCGTACAGGTCCTCGGAGACCACATGAATCACCGGCACCTACTTCCCAATGAGATCGACCTCCTCGTAGATGGCGAGGTCGGGTTCGGCGTCGCACCGCTGCAGGCGCACGTCCGCGAATGCGACGAATGCCGGCGCGAGCTCGATGACGCACGCCGGATCGCGACCATGCTCGAGGAGCTTCCCCGCTTCGCCCCGTCCTACGGACTCGCCGACCGGGTGATGGCCCAGGTGCCGGTGTTCGTTCCCTGGCACGTGGCCGCACGAGACGCTGTCGCCGCCTGGGTTCCGACGTACCGCCCGCTCCGCGTCATCGCGCTGGCGGGGGGTTCGGCGATGGCGGCGATCCTGACGATGGCGGCGCTCTGGATCGCCACCCGCGCCGACATCCTCACCTTCGCCAGTGCAGCGGCGGGCGACCAGGTGCGCGCTGTGGTGGCCACCGGGACTCGCGATGTCATCGGCGCGCTGCTCGGGCCGCAGGTCTTCGTGGCCATGGCACAGACGGGGATGACCGGTCTCGCCGTCACCGGCGCCGGGTTCGTGCTCGCGGCCGGCTTCGCGCTGCTTGGCCTGCGTTCGCTCGCGGCTGCCGGACGCAACCGCTCATGAGCGGGCGGGTTGCAGCAGCGCGCGTCGTCGCGGCCGTCATGGCGGCGATGGCCATCGGCGGGCATGCGGTTCCATCGCAGGCGCAGGTACCGGCCGGCGCAACAAAGGCCGTTCCCGATTCCATCCGGAGCGCGCTGGCGGCGCTGCGCGCACGGGGTGACCTCGGCCCCATCGCCACGCTCGACTCCGTGGTGCTCGGCAGCACCCGGGTCGCGGCAGGGGACACGGTTCGCGGATCCCTCGTGGTCCATGGAGGCACGCTGGAGCTCGGCGGGGTCGTGGACGGGTCGGTCGCCGTGGTCGGCGGAGACCTCATCCTGGTGGCGGGCTCGCTGATCACGGGGAGCGCGAGTGCCGTGGGGGGACGGGTCAGGCTCGAGGGAGGTCAGGTCGGAGGCGAGATCCGGTCGATCACCTCATCGGTGCCGGGGACGGCCGCCGCGGCCGTCGACGCGCTCGACCCGTCGACGGCCACGATGGTCCCCGAGCCCGATGCGGCCGCCCGCACGTGGCGCTCGGTGCGGCTGGTCGCCACGAGCTTCGCGCTCTTCCTGATGCTTGGCATCGGCATCCTCGTCTTCTCGCAGCCGACCCTCGACCTGGTGGTGCGCTC
>JACDHQ010000053.1 GCA_013820975.1 Gemmatimonadaceae bacterium | reverse complement strand
GCGCTGCGCGGCGACACGAGCGAGCTGCGCTACCGGCGCGCCCGCATCACCGGCATCGCCGACTACGACCAGGAACTGATCCTCGGCAACCGGTCACGTTCCGGAGCTCCCGGGGTGAACTTCCTCACCCCGGTCCGCATTCCGGGGAGCGACACCGCGGTGCTGGTGAACCGTGGATGGGTCTACTCGCCCGACGCGGCCACCCCGCCCGACGAGAGCTGGCGCGAGCAGGACACGGTGAGCTTCGAGGGCTACGTCGACATCCTCGCCGCGGGGGAAGCGGCGCCGCAGAATGACCGGAGGCCGCGCCTCGTGCCCCGGGCGACCTATGCCAGCGTCGCGGCGCGCCTGCCGTATCCCGTCGCCGGCACTTACCTCGTGGCGCTCCTTCCCGAGGATTCCGCCCGGACGGGCATTCCCGCCCGGGTCGCACTGCCGGAAGTGACCGACGAGGGCCCGCACCTTGGCTACGCGTTCCAGTGGTTCATCTTTGCCACCATTGCCTTCGTGGGCGCGGGGATTGCGCTCCGACAGGGCAGTCCCGCAGGCCGATAGTCTCCTACCCGGTGCCGCCATGAGCCAGTCGAAGAGTGCCCTAGCATCCGAGAGCGAAGCCCGCGACGTCGCCGAGGCGGCGCGCGAGAGCGACTGGTCAGGGCCGAGCTTCGTCCGCGAGCTGTACCTCGGCCGGTTCCGCCTCGACCTGATCCATCCCCACCCCGAGAAGTCCGACCCGGCCGAGCAGGAGCGGGCACGCGAGTTCTTCGCGAAGCTGCGCGACTTCCTCGAGCGAATGGATTCGGACATGGTCGATCGCACGGGCCATATCCCGGAGGCGTACATCCAGGAGCTGCGCGAGATGGGCGCCTTCGGCATCAAGGTGCCGACCGAATACGGTGGCCTGGGGCTGTCGTACCAGAGTTACACGAAGGCGATCGAGATGGTGACCACGAAGGACGGCTCGCTCACCGCGCTGCTCTCCGCGAGCCAGTCGATCGGCCTGCCGCAGCCGCTGGCCCTCTTCGGGACGGACGAGCAGAAGCAGCGCTTCTTTCCGCGCATCGCCGCGGGGGCAATCACCGCCTTTGCGCTCACCGAGGTTGATGCCGGCAGCGACCCGGCCAACCTCGCGACGACGGCGACGCCCACCGAAGACGGGGCGCACTTTCTCCTCAACGGTGAGAAGCTCTGGTGCACCAACGGCACGCGCGCCGACCTGCTCGTGGTGATGGCGCGCACGCCCGATGTCGTCGTGAAGGGGAAGCCGCGCAAGCAGATCACCGCCTTCATCGTCGAGATGAGCACGCCCGGGGTCGAGGTCGTGCACCGCAGCCGCTTCATGGGGCTCAAGGCGATCGAGAACGGCGTCATCCGCTTCACCGACGTGAAGGTCCCGCGCGAGAACATCCTCTGGGGCGAAGGGAAGGGGCTCAAGCTCGCACTGACGACGCTCAACACCGGACGGCTCACCCTGCCGGCGAGCTGCGCCGGCGTGGGCAAGGCGATGCTGCAGATCGCGCGCAGCTGGGGGAATGAACGCGTGCAGTGGGGGGTGCCGATCGGCAAGCACGAGGCGGTCGCGCAGAAGATCGCGCGCATGGCGGCCGACACCTTCGCGATGGAGTCGATCGCCCAGCTCGCGGTGGGGCTCGCGCAGAAGGGTGACTACGACATCCGCCTCGAGGCGGCGACCGCCAAGATGTGGAACACCGAGACGGGCTGGCGTATCGTCGACGACACGCTGCAGATCCGCGGCGGGCGGGGCTACGAGACCGCCGACTCGCTTCGTGCGCGCGGGGAGCACCCGTATCCCGTCGAACGGGGGATGCGCGACTTCCGCATCAACCTGATCTTCGAGGGCGCATCGGAGATCATGCGCCTCTTCATCGCCCGCGAGGCGGTGGACCACCACTTCAAGATGTCGTTCGACATCGTCAGCCCCGAAACGTCCCTCGGCACCAAGGTAAAGACGGCGCTGAAGGCGGCACCCTTCTACGCGACCTGGTATCCCGGACGCTGGTTGCGCAAGCCGGCGACGTACAGCGAGTTCGGGCGGCTCGCAAAGCACCTGCGCTGGGCCGAGCGGCGCACACGCAAGCTCGGGCGTGCCCTGTTCCATGCGATGGTCCGCCTCGGGCCGAAGCTCGAGCGGCGCCAGATGGTGCTGTTCCGCGGCGTCGACATCGGATCCGAGCTCTTTGCGATGTCTGCGGTGTGCGTCCGCGCGCAGATGATGGCAAGCAAGGGGAATCGCGAGGCGATGGAGCTGGCCGACCTCTTCTGCCGCATGGCGCGGCGGCGCATCGACCAGCACTTCACGAACTTCTATGGTCCCGATGATTCCGCGATGCGGAAGGTCTCGCAGCGGGTGCTCGACGGGAAGCACGAGTGGCTCGAGGAGGGCATCGTCGGCTTCCTCGACGAGTCGCGCGTCGAGCGCTACGACGAGGCGACGAACGCCGTGTAGCCCTCGTCGGAGATCGCGTCCTGCACGTCGTCGATGGACGCCGTGCGACCGTCGAGGCGCACGCTCGCCGAGCCGATCGCCACCTGCTCCACCTCCACCCCGGGCGTCCGCTCCAGGCGCCCACGGACCGCGCGCACGCAGTGCTCGCACGTCATTCCCTCGATCGTCAGTGCGATCCGTTCGTTGTCCATCGATAGCTCCGGTTCTTATGGATGAGGGGGTGCCACGCGCCCGCGCTGCGCCCGCTGCAGCAGCAGGACCGCCGCTGCCACGCACGCGCCACCGAGCAGCACGCTGGCGGTGAGCGGCTGCCCGAGCAACAACGCGCCGAGCGCAGCGGTCACGAACGGCTCGAAGGTCGCGACGATTGCCGAACGCACCGGGCCAAGCACCGCGAGACCCTTGAGGAAAGCTAGAAAGCCGATCGCGGTGGAAAAGGCCGCCAGCCATCCCACCGCCGCCCACGCCGCCAGTGTCGCCGGCACCACCAGCCCCGCCGTGAACCCCGGAGCGAGTGCACCGGCGAGGATGAATGCCGCGCCCGCCCCCGCTGCCGCGTAGGAGGACGCCGCGAACCCCCCGTGCTCCGCCGCAAAGTGTCCGATGATCGGGATGTAGATCGCATACAGGACCGCCGCTGCGAGCGCGAGGCCGACGCCCGCCGGATGCACCCCCCCGGCCGGGGCGCCGACCATCACCGCGATGCCCGCGAGGGCGAGTCCCAGCGCCACCACGCGCGCCGTCGTCAGGGGCTCCGTCCGTCGCACCGCCGCGATGACCGCCACCCACGCTGGAAAGGTGAAGAACAGGAAGCTCATCGTCGCCGCGTTGATGAACGACAGCGCCGACAGGCTCACCCCGGCGATGACGGCCTGCATCGTGCCGAGAACCGCGAACGGCAGCAGCCCCGCCCTCCGGAAGATCGCGCGACGCGCACCGCCAGCGAGCAGCACGAGCAGCAGCGTGCCGAGCCCATAACGCCAGGCGAGCGTCGAGACGAGGGGCAGCCCGCTCCGCTGCGCGATGGTGACGGCGATGGGGATCGCGCCAAAGCACGCCGCGCTGAACGCGACGAGCGCGATGCCGCTCCCCTCCGATGGGCGCAGCGCCGCTGGCGAGGAGGCGGCGCTCAGAGGACGGTGCCGCTCAGCACGGCCAGCGCCACCATGAAGTAGATGACCAGCCCCGTCACGTCCACGAGCGTCGCAACGAACGGCGCCGAGGCGCTCGCCGGATCGAGCCCGAGGCGGCGCAGCAGGAACGGCAGCATCGAGCCGACCATCGAGCCGAACGTCACGACCCCGAGCACCGAAACGCCGATCGTCAGCGCGATGAGCGCCGGATGGCTGCTGGCCACGGCCGCCCAGCCGAACCACTCCCACACCGCCACGCGCGCGAAGCCGAGGATGCCGAGCAGCACGCCGAGCGTGAGGCCGAACTGGAACTCGCGGCGCGCCACCCGCCACCAGTCGCGCGGGCTGATCTCGCCGAGCGCCATCGCCCGGATGATCAGCGACGTCGCCTGGGACCCGGAGTTGCCGCCCGAACTGATGATCAGCGGGATGAACACGGTGAGGATGTCGGCCCGCGACAGCTCCTCCTGGAAGTAGCCGATCACGGTGGCCGTGAACAGGGAGCCGATGAAGAGCACGCTCAGCCACCCGACGCGCTTCTTGATCATGTCCACGAAGCCGATGCTCATGTACGGCTCGTCGAGTGCCTCCATGCCGCCCAGCTTCTGGACGTCTTCCGTCTGCTCCTCGTGGATTGCGTCGATGACGTCGTCGACGGTCACGACGCCCATCAGGTGCCCCGACTCGCTGACCACCGGCACCGCGATGAGGTCGTAATCCGACGCGGCGCGCGCCACTTCCTCCCGGTCGGCGGTCGGCAGCACGCGCACGACTTCCGTCCACGCATTGTCGAGCACCTTGGCGCCCGGGGGCGCCGCGAGCAGCTCGCGGAGCGACAGCACGCCCGACAGGCGCCCCTGCGCATCGCGCGTGTACACCGCGTACATCGCCTCGCGGCGCCCCGAACGCGCGGCGGCGCGCACTTCCTCCAGCGCCGCTTCGACGCTGAGCGTCTCCTCGACGGAGATGTACTCCGTCGTCATCAGGCCGCCCGCCTCGTCCGACTCGAAGCGGAGGAGCTGCTCCGTCTCCTCCGCCTTGTCGTCGTCCATCTCCTCGAGGATCTCGTCGGCGCGATCCTCGTCCAGCTCGTCGAGCACGTCGGCGCGATCGTCCGGCGTCATGTGCTCGATCAGCTGCGCCGCAATTTCCGCCGGGAGCGCCTCGAACAGGACCGTCCGGGCGTCCTCGTTCATGTATTCGAGGACGTCGGCGGCGCGAGCCCGCGGCAGCGCGCTCAGGAACGCCGCGAGCCGCTCCTCGGGGAGGAGCTCGGCGACGTCGGCCAGGTCGGCCGGGTGGAGCTCCTCGACCTCGGTCGCGATCGTCTCCGGCGACTCGTCGAGCAGCGCGAGGATGTCCGGCGCCAGCAGCGCGGCGACGGGCAGCTCGTCGGGACTGCGCGAAGATGGCGTCATGGCAGGCCCTCGCAGGGGAGGTCGAAAGGCGAGGCGATTGGCGCGGAGCGCCGTAAACACGTGCGGGGGCCAAAGTTACCCGCACGCCCACACCCGGGACAAGCGACGATCCTGCGCTGCCGCACACGGCTTCCACGTGACCGGCATCACCGCTGCTCGCACGTGACGGTAGCGTCCGCTAACTCGTTGTAGCGCAACACGTTACGAACTACCGAACAAATGCGTCTTCAGGGCGTACAGCAGTTGTAGCACGTCCTCACGTCCCTCGGTTCACGGGAGGGTGAAGTCATGCACGTCATCGCCTGCGCATCGTCCGGTCAGGGCGGTCATGTCGTCGTTCTCCGCGGCCTGGTTCCCCGCGGCGCTGGGGCGCGCCTGCTCTGCCGCATCACCGCCGCCGCGCTGCTGCTCGGCGCCGCCGCTGCCTGCGATGCATCGGACGCGCTCGCGCCGGACGACGTCCCCACTGACGTCGCCCCGGTAAGCAAGCCGGCTGGGGGCGGGGCGGGACCGGCAAGCGCGAGCCCCTTCGCCTCGATGCAGCTGCACGTATCTCCGACATCGCGAGCGCTGAAGCAGGCGGATCTCTGGCGTACGAACCGGCCTGCCGACGCAGCCTACATGACCCGCGTCGGCGCCCACCCAGTCGCGAGCTGGTTCAACGAATGGACCGGCGACGTGACGACGGCCGTCGATACGGAGCTGACTGTCGCATCGGTGGGTGGGCGCCTGGCGGTTCTCGTCGCGTACAACATCCCGCAGCGCGACTGCGGGCTCTACTCCGCTGGCGGCGCTTCCAGCCCCGACGCCTATCGATCGTGGATTCGCAGCTTCGCCGCCGGTTTCCGGGGGCGCAAGGCGGTGGTGGTGCTCGAGCCCGATGCGATCGCAACCATCACGTGCCTCGCCGCCGACCGTCAGGAGGAGCGCTATACACTGCTGCGTGAGGCGGTCTCCGTCCTTCGTGACGCGGGCGCGATGGTATACCTGGAGGTCGGCCATGCCCGCTGGCTTACGCCCGAGGCGGCCGCAGCGCGCCTGGCCAAGGCGGGCATCGATCGCGCGCAGGGCTTTGCGTTGAACGTCTCCAACTTCATCCCGACGGCCGAAAACGTGACGTACGGCAATACACTGTCGGCGCAGACGGGCGGGAAGCGGTACATCATCGACACGAGCCGCAACGGTCTGGGTCCCGCTGCCGGGAACGTCTGGTGCAACCCGGACGGACGCGCACTCGGCGACCTGCCGACGACGCGGAGCGCGCACGCCCTCGTCGATGCGCTGCTCTGGGTCAAGGTGCCCGGCGAGTCCGATGGAACGTGCAACGGCGGACCGACGGCCGGTGGGTGGTGGGGAGACTACGCACTGGGGCTCGCGCGGCGCAGCCCGACGCTGTGACGGCCGCTCAGCCGTCCCCGAGGAGCGGCAGCACGCGCCGCTCCTCAACCGCGCTGCTCACCTCGTAGCCAGCCACTGCCACCGCGTCGGCGACCTGCTCCAGCGTTGCGCGGCCATCATGCGCGATCGTCGCGCCGCCCACCCGCACCTCGGCCGCGGTGATGCCGGGCACCGCCGTGAGTGCTGTGTTCACCGCACGGACGCACTGCACGCACGCCATGCCATCGATCCGAACCGTCATTCGAGCCATGCGTCAAGAGTAGCGAGCGGCGTCGGCCGGGCGCTACGTTCCGGCCCATGCCTACCATCGCCTTCCTGGGCCTCGGGGCCATCGGCCGACCGATGGCCCGGCGGCTCGCCGAGCGCTTTCCGGGCGTCGTCGTCTGGAACCGCACTGCCGCAGTCGCGACCGAGCTGGCCGGGACCGGAACCGCCAGGGCAGCCGCCTCCACCGCAGAGGCGGTGCGCGATGCCGAGATCGTCATCACCTGTTTCCCCACGTCGCAGGACGTCGTGCAGGTCCTTGACGCCGGGATGGAGCACGCGCTTCGACCGGGCGCGGTGCTCGTGGACTGCACCTCCGGCGATCCCGCCACGTCGCGCCTGATCGCGGCCCGCCTTGCCGCGCGCGACGTGGCCTTCATCGATGCGCCGGTCAGCGGCGGGACCTCCGCGGCCGAGGGGGGCACGCTGACGGTGATGTGCGGCGGCAACGAGGCGGTGCTCGACCGTGTGCGCGACGTGCTTGCCGCATTCGGCAGCAAGATCGTCCATTGCGGTGACGTGGGCGCCGGTCATGCGCTCAAGGCGGTGAACAACGCGCTGCTGGCGGTGCACATCGTGTCGACTGCCGAGGGGCTGGCCACCCTTGTGAAGGCCGGGGTTCGCGCCGACGTCGCGCTCGACGTGATCAACGCGTCGAGCGGCCGCTCGAACGCCTCGATGAACCTCTTTCCCGAACGGGTGCTGACGCGGGCATTCCCGCGCACCTTCCGGCTCGCCCTGCTCGACAAGGATGCGCGTGTCGCGGCCGGGGTCGCACACGAACACGACGTGCCGGCCCCGATGCTGCAGCTCGCGGCCGACCTGATGACGAGCGCGCACCGCGAGCTTGGGGAAGAGGCCGACCACGTGGAGGCCGTCAAGCTCGTCGAGCGCCGCGCCAACGTGGAGATCCGATGACACCCGACCTGCCGGCGGCCGACGCCGTCCTCGGCGTCGACGCGATCCGGGCCTGGTTCCCGGCGCTCGATCGCATGCACGGGGGCCATCAGGTTGCGTACTTCGACGGACCAGGTGGCACGCAGGTGCCGCGGCTCGTCGTGGACAGGATGGCCGACTACCTCTTTCACCACAACGCGAACACCCATTGGGTGTACCCGTCGAGTGAGGAGACCGACGAGGCGATCACGAACGCGCGCCAGGCGCTTGCCGACTTCCTCGGCGCCGAGGCGAACGAGATTGCCGTTGGGCAGAACATGACGTCGCTGGCCTTCCATCTCGGCCGCGCGCTCGGCCGACGGTGGCAGGGGGGCGACGAGATCGTGGTCACGGAGATCGACCACCACGCGAACATCGCTCCATGGCAGGCGCTGGCCGCGGAGCGCGGGATCGTGCTGCGGTGGGCGCGGCTGGACCTCGATCGCGGTGCGCTCGACCTCGAGCAACTCGCCTCGCTCATCGGGCCCCGGACCCGGCTCGTCGCAGTGAATGCCGCATCCAATGCGATCGGCACGATCACCGATGTGCAACGCGTCTGCCAGCTCGCCCGGGAGGCGGGTGCGCTGAGCTTCGTCGATGCCGTCGCCTTCGCGCCGCATGCCGTCGTGGACGTGAAGGCGATCGGCTGCGACTTCCTGTCGTGCTCCGCGTACAAGTTCTACGGTCCGCACATCGGGGTGCTGTTTGCACGTCACGAGTTGCTCGCCTCGCTCGACGTCCCCAAGCTGATGCCCGCGCCCGACACCGCGCCGGAGAAGATGGAGACGGGCACGCAGTCGCACGAGTCGATGGTGGGCGCAGCCGCGGCGGTGAACTTCCTTGCGTCGCTGGGAGCCGGTGACACGCGCCGCGCCCAGCTGTGTACGACATTCGCGGAGCTGCACCGTCGCGGTGATGTGCATGTCCAGCGTCTGCTCGCGGGACTCGGCGCGATCGACGGACTGCGAATCTTCGGCCCGCCGGCTGGAGCGCCGCGCATCCCCACCGTGGTGTTCACCCTCGAGGGCACGTCCACCACCGACATCGCGGCCGGGCTTGCCGCGCGCGGCGTGTTCGTGTCGAACGGCGACTTCTACGCCTCGACCATCGCCGACCGCTACGACCAGGTGCACGACGGCTTCGTGCGCGTTGGCGCAGCGTGCTACACGACGGCGGGCGAAGTCGACCGGCTCATCGAGGGCGTCCAGGCACTCGCCGACTCACGGTGACGGTGCGCCCT
>JACDHQ010000492.1:1096-2766 GCA_013820975.1 Gemmatimonadaceae bacterium | reverse complement strand
CGTCACGTCGGCCCGGCTGAGGCCAAGGCGCCGGGCTTCCACGACCAGCTGCTCCACCTCATGCGTGAGCAGCCGTCGGCGCTCGGCGGCGGTCGCGCGCCGGCCGGACGTGACCACCGTCCCGATTCCCGTTCGGACCTCGAGCAGGCCGGTGCGCACCAGCTCGGCGATGACTTTCTGCGCCGTGTTGGGATTGATCTTGAGCGCCTGGCTCAGCTCACGCACCGAAGGAAACGGCGCTCCCGGGCTCAGCTCACCCGACAGCACCGCCCTGGTGGCGGCGTAAACGACCTGACGGAATGGGGATTCGCCGGCCGCGAGGGAGACGGAAAAGGGGAGCACGAGGTGTACTATGCGATCTAGTACACCTGGATGTCAAGGCCTCGGCCGGGATGTGTGCCGGCCGACTGCCCCGGCCGGGATGCGTGGACCGCCCTACTGCCCCGGCCTGTACACCCGCGTCGTCCGCCCCTGTAGCTGCGACGGGTAGAAGTACACCTCGCGCAGGTCACCAGTCGCGTAGCGCGCGGCCTGGTCGTTGACGTGCGCGGACGACGGGTGGCCGCTCTCACCGCCCGCCGACACCGCGCGCGCACGGACGCTGTCACCGAACTCCACCACCGCAACAAAGCTGTTGCCGCTCGTGCCGTAGCGGCGCTTCGTGTCGGGAGAGGCGCGGGCGCCGAACGACGCGAGCGAGCCCCAGCGCGCCGACGTGAAGCCCACGGGAATGCTCGGCGCGGCGTCACTGAAGGGATGCACGATGTCGCCGGTCAACCGCTGGAAGCGATTGATGTCGCCCCACGGCGTGCGCCAGCTGCCAAAGTCCGCGGCAAGCTTGTCCGACGCGGCGGCGAGTGCGGCGAGTCGCTGGGCACTGGTGGCGCGCGTCGCGATGTAGTCGAAGAGCGGGACGCCGGCACGACTCGCATCGGCGCCGACGCGCGACGTCATCTCCTCGGCCCAGAAGATCGCGAGTGACGTCGGCACGGAGCCGACCCCCCACCGGTAGTCCCACCCACGCAGCAGGGCGACCTGGTCGGCGACGCGTGCACGCAGCGGGTCGGACCTCGGAGTGGCATCCCAGGAGGCCAGCAGTGGCGGGATGAGCTGCGCGAAGGCCGGCTGGTACGAGCTGTAGGCGGCCGCGCGCAGCGACTCGAGGGTGAAGTCGCGCTTCCCCGCGAGCACCATGATGGCGTGGACGCCGCGCGGGTTCTCGCCGGCATCGTCCATGTAGCGTGCGAAGGCCTCGCGCTTCGGGCTGTCGGGACCCGCCGCCGAATACGGCCAGTTGTTGGTGTTCTGGATCCAGCCGGTGGACGGATTGCGGACGAAGGGCAGCTCGTCCAGGGCATGCTCCCCCTTCCAGTCAGTGGCCGGGTCGCTGCCGTCGACGGGACGCCCGTAGTCGACGCGATCGTCGCGGCGCGGCACGAACTGCGGATGGAGGTAGGCGATCACCCCGTCGGCGTCGGCGTAGATCGTGTTGTTCGACGAGTTCGCCTTCAGCGCCATCGCCTGCATGTACTCGCTGAAGTTTCGCGCCTTGGTGCGCTGGAACGACTGGGTCAGGGCGGCGCGCGGCTTGTGCATGAGCGCGACGCTCACCCAGCGGCCATCGGCCTCGCGCACGATCGGTCCATGGTGCGTGCGGTATGTCCGGAAGG
>JACDHQ010000492.1:0-1086 GCA_013820975.1 Gemmatimonadaceae bacterium | reverse complement strand
GTCTTCGATGCCATCGAGCCGCCGGGCATGCGGTACGGCACGGTGATGTCCCGCGTCGTCACCGGCCGTTCCTCGGCGCCGTAGCGATAGACCAGGCGGCCGTCGCGCTCGACGACCGTCTCGAGGAACTCATCGATGACGTCCACGCCGCTCGACGTGTGCATCCACCCGACGCGCTCGTTGAACCCCTGGTAGATGAAGAACTGTCCCCAGGTGGATGCGCCATAGGCGTTGAGCCCCTCGCCGCTGGTGACCTGCTGCTCCGAGCGGAAGAAGAACGACGTGTGCGGGTTGATGAGGAGCAGCGCGTTGCCGGACAAAGTGTTCGACGGGGCGATCGCGATGCCGTTGGATCCGCCTGGCTCGCGGAACTGCGTGTCGCCATCCCCGTCGGCGTCATCGCCATGCCCGACCGCACCGCTCGATCGCGCCGGAGCACGTTCGCGCATCGCCCCCCCCTGCCCCACCCGTCGCTCGTGCTTCGCGTAGAACTCGCCGAGCGCGCGAATGGAGATGCTCTCGATGTCGCCACCGATGCTCCCCTCGCTGAACGACAGCGCCATCCACGGCTCGAAGCGCGAGATCACACGGGGCTGCACCTGCGGGTGCGTGGCGAGATAGTAGTTGAGCCCATCGGCCCAGGCGGTCATGAGCCGCTGCAGCCAGGCGGGGCTCGCATCGTACTCGCGCTGCAGGTCCGCCGGATCGATGAACAGGCGCATCCGCAGGTCCTGGAAGATCGCGCGCTCCCCCTCGGCCTCGGCGAGCCGCCCCATCGCGTTGATGAAGTTGGTCTCGACGCGGTTGAAGTCGTCTTCCGCCTGGGCGTACATCATCCCGAACACCGCATCCGGGTCCGTCGTACCGCGGATGTGCGCGATGCCCCATTGGTCGCGCGTGATCGTGACGTTGCGGACATGCTGGGTCCAGCGGGCGTCGTCTCCCTGCGGATGTGCGGGAAACGGGATGACCTCGCCAGCGCCCGGCGTCGAGGCAGGAAGCGGAAGGATCTGCGGCGCCGGAGCGGCGCACGCGGCCAGGAGGGCGAGCGCCGCAGCGCGAAGGAGGCGTGTCATGCGGGTAATC
>JACDHQ010000491.1 GCA_013820975.1 Gemmatimonadaceae bacterium | reverse complement strand
ACTATGACCCGCCCCAGGAGATCGAGATCGATCAACACTTTCACAAGCTCGAGCAAATCATCGAGGAGTTTCAGCCGCGCCGCGTCGTGCTCGATAGCCTCTCGACCTATGGCTCGAACCTTGGCACACAGGGGCGCCTGTTTCGCGACTTTTTCCACGCCATGATCGCGCTGATGAAAGAGCATCAGACTGCGACCGTGTACAACCACGAGAATCCCGAAATGCTCGGGATGTCATCGATGATGGGCGGCTTCGCGATGAGCTCGCTGGTGGACAACATCATCCTGATGAACTGGGTGGAGCTCGGTGATACGTTCCGGCTTGGCTTGACCGTCGCGAAGATGCGTGCGAATCCCGTGATCCGAACCACGCACGAATGCGAAGTCGTGAACGGCGCGGGGATGCGTGTGCTCCCTCGGGAGATTCACGTCAGGAGGCCCCATACACCCTTTGCCGGCTACTACGGCCTGATCGGCCGCGCACCGGAGCGGCGTCCGGCGGCGCTCACGCCCGGCAACCGCGGTGAACCCGAGCTGGACACAGCGAGCAACGGCGAGCAGACCTAGGCGCATGGATCACCCCGGCAGCGCGCTGTTCGACGTGAACGTCTGGGGACCGGCGTTGGAGACGTTCGGCAACGTCACGCACCTTACGGTGACGGTGTACGGACTGGACGGCGAGGTGGTCTGTGGCCCGGTGCCGTCGACGCCCTTGTTCGCCGTTTTCGAGCGGGACGGCTACGACCCAGGCATATTTGCCGATTGCGCGCGCCAATGTATGGCAGAGGGGCCGAGTCGGCCCGCCGTGATCGTCGCGCCATCTCATGGACTCGCCGTCGTCGGCACCTCGCTGCAGCTCGAAGGCACGATCGTCGGCGCCGCTGTCGCGGGCTACGCGCTCACCGATTTCTCGCAATCCCCGGCGATCGAACGGCTGGCCCGCCAAGCTGGCATTCCATTCCGCGACTTGTGGGATGTCGCGCGACAGCAGCAGCCGGTGCCCGAACGCCGGCTCGTCTTGCACGGCAAATTACTCCAGGTACTCGGCGACACGATCCTGAGGGAGAACTATCGCACGCGCAAGTTTGAAGAAACCGCGGCGCAGCTCGCGATCACGGCGGCGCATCTCGAAGCCACCTCGGCGGCGAAGGATGAATTCCTGGCGATCCTCTCGCACGAGTTGCGCACGCCGCTCTCGCCGATCCTCGGCTGGGCGCGGATGCTGAAGGTGACAAGCGACCCGGTCAAGATTGCGCACGCGGCCGACGTGATCGAACGCAACGCGTTGCTCCAGGTCCGCCTGGTCGAGGACCTACTCGAGCTGAATCGGGCGACACGGGGCAAGGTGACGCTCGAGCTGGAACTCCTTGATCTTGGCACAGCGCTCCGCGTGGCGCTCGACGCGATCGCCGACGCCGCCGAGAAGAAGACGATCGACGTGCGATTCGTCGAGGCGGGCGAGCCGGTCTGTGTGCGCGCGGACGCGGATCGCCTGCAGCAGGTTTTTCGCAACGTTCTACTAAACGCCCTGAAGTTCACTCCGACGCGCGGCATGGTCACGGTGACACTTACCAGCCAGTCCGACGCCGGTGTGATCACCATTGCGGATACAGGGGAGGGCATCGCACCTGAGTTCTTACCATCAGTCTTCGAGCTCTTCCGCCAGCAGGAAGAGGGCACACGACGCAAGCACCAAGGCCTTGGCATCGGACTCGCGCTCGTCAAGCGGCTCACGGAGCTCCACGGAGGCGGCGTGAGTATAGCGAGCGAGGGTGTGAATCGCGGTACCGAAGTCACCATCCGGTTCCCGTTGGCGACCGAGGCACTGTCATTGCCGCCACGCGACGCAGAACGATCGCCGCTGCTGCAGAAACTTGACGGTCTCCGCATTCTCGTGGTCGAAGACATGGACGACACGCGCGACGCCACACGCGCCATGCTCGAGGCCCTGGGTGCCGACGTCGTCGTCGCGAGTGACGGGCTCGAGGCGCTGGGGAGAATGACGAGCGGCGCGTTCGACGTGGTCCTCTGCGACCTTCGCATGCCGCGCATGGATGGCTATGAGTTCCTCAAAGAATTGCATCTTCTTCAGCACCGCGGCACGCACCCGCCCGTGATTGCTATTTCAGGCCTTGCGAGCAGTGCCGATCACCTTCGGACCCAGTCGGCTGGGTTCGACGCGCATATCGACAAACCCTTCGACGACCTGACCGTGATCGCTGCGGTGGGCGCCGCCATGGCTCGCCGACGCGCGATGTAGTCAGGCTCGCCCCGCCCCCGGACTCGCCAGAACCTGTCTTGGGCTAATACGTTACCGTGTCGAGTCCGGAGACTGAGCGGACTGGACTGCTGGTGCCATCGTCCGCTCGAGGATCCACGCGGACACCTCTTCTTCGACCCACGCGACGACGTGTGGTGCAATCCGGTGGCCGTCCTGCTCGCGGTCGTGCTGTGGCCAACCGCGCTGTACGCGCAGACAGGCACAGCGCCGGCGGCGCGAAACCTACGTGCTTCAGGTTGACTTCATCCTTCGCGACGCTGTGCCGAACGGGTTCATTCAAGTGAACCCGCTCGGCCTTCAGATTGCGCACTTCCGGGTGGATCAGGCAGATTTCTACGCTTCTTCATGGTCGACAACATCCTATTCCGTTCTCCGCCGCCGTGTTCGATGTTGCACGTGGCGCACAACGTCACGGGCTCGGCATTATCGACGTAATGCTCGACGGGCGGAAGCGTTTGCAGGTAGGCAAAGATCGCCCGCAAATCTTCTT
>JACDHQ010000490.1 GCA_013820975.1 Gemmatimonadaceae bacterium | reverse complement strand
ACTTCGAAGACGACGCTATGGAGACTGACGGTCCGGTCCTGCTGGACCTTGCGCTTCTCCTCAAAGAGAAAGAGCTCGGTGAGGTCCTGCGTCGGGAGGGTGACGTGGTGGGCGGCGCGGGCCCACTGCTCGCGGGGCGTGGCGTCCTGCAGGCCGCGGTGCGGCGTGTCGAGGTACTCGTCCTCGATCCAGGTCCAGAGGCGCTGATTGAGCGCGTCGAGCGAGTGCGTGTCGGCCTCGAGCAGCGTCGGCAGCAGCTGGAGGCGTACGGTCCGAAACCAGCGCTCAAGCTTGCCTTTGCCTTGTGGCGCAAACGGTCGGGCGTGGATGAGGGTCACGCCCAATTTGGCGCAGACGAGCGCGAGGTGGCGCGCGCGATACGCGGAGCCATTGTCGACGTTCTGTGCCCAGTCCGGATCTGTGGCGGGCTGTGGGCGATCGATGCTCAATCCGACGGCCCGCTTCGAAAAGTCGCCACATAATCCCGCGCTGGCCCACCATGGACCTCGACCCGCATATTCGCGGAAGGAGGCTCACATGCTCGAAGGCTATTTCATCAAACCCGAGACGGTTGACCGCATCCGGAGCCGCTGGCTCGGCGAGGCGATTGAACGGTATGTCACCTGGCTGGCCGAGCACGGCTACCACGCTCGCACGGTGCACCGTCGTGTGCCGTTGCTCCTACGGTTCGCGGCGTTCGCTCACCAACGAGGGGCGACGCGGATCGATGCCTTGGCAGACCACGTGGACAGCTTCATTGACTGGCAGCTCGCTCATCGGGTTCGACGGTCTCGATCGGCCACTGCCAAGCAGCAGTACCTTCGCAATAGTCGGACCCCGATTCGGCATTTCTTGCGAGTCGTCCGGATGGACGGTGTCCCGGGCTCGCAGGCGGCCCGTCGGTTGGCGCACTGGGCCCCGCACTTCTTTGCCCATCTGCAGGACGAGCGCGGGCTCAGCTCCACGACGGTCGAGGGCTATGCGGCACAGCTGCGATCGTTCGAACGCTACGTCAAGACCGAACGCCTCGACGACCCTCAGGCGATCACGCCGACCGTGC
This sequence comes from Gemmatimonadaceae bacterium, assembly GCA_013820975.1. Classification (GTDB taxonomy): domain Bacteria; phylum Gemmatimonadota; class Gemmatimonadetes; order Gemmatimonadales; family Gemmatimonadaceae; genus JACDHQ01. Next base: position 1,723 of record JACDHQ010000490.1, on the reverse strand, counting down.
TTGACCGGTTCCTCGCGGAGCGGCGCACGCACCTGTGCGCGCGTTCACTCGCCATCACGTGTGCCGCCCTTCGCATCTTTCTCCGCTATCTCTATCGAGAAGGGCCCGCCACACGGGATTTCAGCGCGGTCATCGAAGGACCACGGGCGTACCGCCTCTCGGAGATTGCGCGATCAATCACCGCGGACGATGTCCATCGCATGCTGGGCGTCATCGACCGCCGGCCGAGGGTGGGGAAGCGGGACTACGCCATGCTCCTCCTGCTGGTCGTCTACGGCCTGCGTGCGCGCGAAGTCGCCGCGTAGACGCTGGACGACATCGACTGGCGTACCTCGGTGCTCCATGTCCGTGCCCGAAAGGCCGGGCACCGGGCCACGTATCCGCTCGCGGTGGAGGTCGGAGAGGGGGTGCTCGACTACCTCCAGCATGGTCGGCCTCAGAGTGCCGATCGACATCTCTTCCTCCGCACGGTCGCGCCCCAAGGCGCCGTCACCGCTCGCATCGTCGCCGATCGGGCCACGCACGCCTTTCGACAGGCCGGCGTCGAGGTCGCGCGACATGGTTCGCATACGCTCCGGCACAGCTGTGCCCAGCGACTCGTGGATGCGGAATGTTCGCTGAAAGTGATCGGAGACTACCTCGGCCACCGCCGGGAGTCATCGACGCGCATCTATACCAAGGTCGGTCTCGAGGCGTTGCGAGACGTCGCGCTCGGTGACGGGGAGGCGCTGGCATGAGCGCCCCCGTGTCGACCATGACGAGCCCGTTGACGAGCGCGATCAGGCGATTCGTCGATCACAAACGTGTCCTCGGACGGCGCTATGACACCGAAACCGGCGCGCTTCGCTTATTCGACCGCTATCTCGTCGAGCAGCACATCACCACGTGTGCGGCGATCACGCCGGCCGTCATCGACACGTTCCTGCGCTCACGCCCGAGACGCCGCCCGCGGAGTTTCAATCATCTGCGAGGTGTCCTGGCCCGGTTCTTCACCTGGCTCGTTAGCCGCGACCTGGTCCCCGCGTCGCCGGTGCGCACCCCGACGCAGCGCGGAAGCGGCTCACGAATTCCGTGCATCCTCTCCGCCGACCGGGTCCGGGTCCTGGTCGAGGAGGCGGCGCGCTTGCCCGATGCGCCCGGCACCACTGACCGCGGCGCCACGTACCGGGCGATCTTCGTCGTGTTATACGCGCTCGGCCTCCGCGTCGGCGAGGTCTGCCGCCCTCACTTCCACGTCGTGATCGCGGCAGAGGCGTCGCCGCCACGCGTGCATGACCTACGGCATACCTGTGCCGTCAGCACCCTGCTGCGCTGGTATCGGACCGGTGTGGATCCCGCGGCGCGACTGCTCCATCTCTCGACGTTTCTCGGACACGTGCAGCCCGAATCGACGGCGGTCTCCCTCACGATCACGGCTGATCTCCTCGCGGAAGCGAGCGGTCGATTCGAGCAGCTCGCCCGTCCGCTGTTCACGGAGAGGCAGCGATGACGACGCTCACGGTCGGGCAGATCATCCATTCGTTCTTCACCGACTACTTGCCCGTCATCAAGGGGCGGCGGCCGTCGTCCATCGCGACCTATCGTGACGGGATGCGGCTGTCGTCGGTCCCGGAGTCCGGGGGGGAGCCGACCGTCATCACGACCGCCTCCGGCAACCAGGAACTCGCGCACTACGCGCCGCTGCTGCTGCCGGATCGCCGGCCTCTTCTACCGCGCCGGCGGC
>JACDHQ010000489.1 GCA_013820975.1 Gemmatimonadaceae bacterium | reverse complement strand
TCGAGAAGCCGCTCGACAAGTGGCTCACCGAAGACCAGCACGACTTCCTGCCGGCCTTGCAAGTGCAGACCGGCACGCCAGCCGCGCGGCAGGCGGGAGACAGGCGCGGTCCCGCACCCACCGCCACCACCGAAGAGATCGCCCAACGCAAGCGCCAGACGGGCGAGTACAGCATCTAACTCCAGCAGTGAAAGGAACCACTCATGGCACTCGTAACACGCTCGGCAGAAGCGAGCATCGACGCTAGCACCGGCATGGTTGCGCCGCAGATCACCGGCCTCCTCGCCGGCGCCGCGCTCGACGTCGCCGCCCCCTGCTACATCCACACTGACGGCACCGTCCTCATGGCGGACGGCACCGCAAACAACGCTGCCGCCCGCGTCGTGGGTTTCACCCCCCGCGCCGTCGCGAGCGGACAGCCCGTCACCCTCCTCGGGTATGGCGCCCGCTTCCGGTACGGGACCGGCCTCACGCCCGGCGCTCGTCTCTTCCTCGGCGCCACCGCCGGCCGCCTCGACGATGGCGCCACGACAGGTGACGCCGCCGGGATCGCCACCGTCATCAGCACCACCGACATTCGCGTGAGGAGCGTCTGATGCCACAACTCACTGGCACCCACGACATCAGCAGCCTGCTCGCCGCGAAGCACCAGAGCGTCGCCGAGTACGGTGAGGACTCCGTCGCGGCTGTACTGGCCGCCGATTTGGTCGCGCACAACATGATCGTCGACGACCTCATGGCCGATTTGGCCGCGCCGACGAGCGATCGTCAGCGCCTCAGCGGGACGAGCGTCAGCGGTGAGATGGTGGAGACCGACGAGTACGGTCGCGCCGCCACGCAGAAAGCCACGCCCGGCCAGACCGTCGGCTTCCCCCTCCGGCAGTTCCAGTACAGCATCGGCTGGACGCGGAACTTCTTGAAGGTCGCGACGCCCGCCGACATCGCGATCGCGCAGCAGGCCGCTCAGAAGGCGCACCTCCAGCGCATCCGTCGCGAGATTCAGCGCGGCCTGTTCATCAGCGCGAACTTCACGTTCCTCGATCACCTGATCGATAACGTGAGTCTCGCCGTGAAGCGTCTCGTGAACGCCGACGGCGCCGCGATTCCCGAGGGCCCGAACGGTGAATCGTTCGATGGCGCTTCGCACACGCACTACATCGCGCGCGCCGCCGCGCTCGCCGCCTCGGACGTGGACGCGCTCGTCAGCACGGTTCTCGAGCACGGTCACGGTGGCCGCATCAAGATCGTGGTGAGCACCGCGAACGCCGCCGCCATCGCCGCCCTCAGCGGCTTCCAGGCGCTCAGCACCGCGTTCGTGAGCGCCGGCAGCGCCGACGCCCGCACCGCCGCTACGCTCGACTTCACCCGCGCCGACAACCGCCTCATCGGCTACTGGAACGGCAGCTACGAAGTCTGGACGAAGCCGTGGGCGATCGCCAATTACTTCCTGGCGTACGACGCCAGCGACGCCCGCAAGACCCTCGTCTTCCGCGAGCGCGAGCAGTCCGCCCTCCGCGGCCTCCGCGTCGCCGCGGAGATCGACCTCTACCCGCTGCGCGCCCAGTACATGGAGTCCGAGTTCGGGCTCGGCGTCTGGAACCGCACGAACGGCGCGGTCCTCTTCATCGGCGGCACCAGCTGGACCGATCCGACGATCGCGTGAGCCACGACACGACCGTCCCCGGCGGTCGGTACCGCACGGCTGACGGGCGGCTCGTCAACGCGCACGGCGAACCCCTGGAGGCGGCTTCGGTCGCCTCCGAGGGCCAGACTGCCACGCTCATCGTGCAGGAGTCAGGCAAGCTCCCGCGCGAGGAGACCGTGGCCGTCGGTCTGCCCGAGGACTTCCCGCACCGCGACGCCCTCCAAGCCGCCGGGTACCACACGCTCGAAATCGTCAAGAACGCCACCGACGCGGAACTCCGCGCCGTTCCCACGATCGGCCCGGCCGCCATCCGCGCCATCCGCGCGAGGCAATAGGGAGGAGGCATCATGCCGCTCACGATCAGCGACTTCCTGCTACCCGCCGGTGAACTGAGCGAGAGCATGTTCCCCGACCTCGACCTCGACGAAGCGCTCACCGACTGGCTCGCCCAAGCGATCATGCGCACCGACAACGAGAACGCGCAACGGCACCTCGTGCTGCACCGCGCGTACACCGTCATCGCGAACCGCTTCCACCTGGAGGCCGCCAGCGAGACGAAGGGCAGTGAGAGCGCCAGCCGCTCGAGCGAGCAGTTCAGGTACTGGAACCGCAAAGCCGCGCGGCACCTCGCGTCCTACCGCTCGATCGGGGTGCACGCCACCGTCACCGAAGTTCGGCCGGTGTGGTGATGAGCGTCCTCACGGACAGCCTCACGGGCAGCGCGATGCTGCCGCTCAACACCAGCGTGCAAGTTCTCGCGCCCGCCACGGGAGCGAACCCGCACTTCACGGGAGCCACCGCGCTCGACTGGTCGAACCCGACCGTCACCGCGACCGTCCTCGGTCGCCTGCAACCCGCCGGCACCCGCGCGCTCGAGCGCACCGGCCGCGTTGGGAAGCACGGCGTGCACGAGCTCGTCACTCGCCCCACCACCATCACGCCCCTCGGTCGCGTTCGGGTCGGCGCGCAACAGTACAGCGTGCTCGATGCGCGCGCGTTTCCGACGCACACGCGAGCCGTGATCGAGGAAGTGAGCGCGTGAGCCGCGTGCGTAGCGTCTCTCGAGCGTTGCAGGCGCGCTTCGCGATCGAGCAGGCCGCCAGTAGGCACGTGGAGGGTCGCGCGTAACTCCTCTCGGG
>JACDHQ010000488.1 GCA_013820975.1 Gemmatimonadaceae bacterium | reverse complement strand
GCTGCGTCCCGAGCGGCGGCCGCGCTCGGCACGGCTTCCCGAACCGCGACGCGAGCCGCGCTGATGCTGGCCACACGGGACTGGCGGGGCGTACGCGATGCCGCGCTGATCCTCCTGCTGCTGATCGCTGCCGTACCCGCCACGCTCGCCGCCCAGGACGGCTGCGACGTCGGCGCGCGGGAGATCCGGATGCTCGGCTTCAGCGGCAACCGGGCCTTCACCGGCGGCGACCTCGCGTCGCGCATCGTCACCACACCGTCCGACTGGACGCGCCGCGTCTTTGGCTTCGGCACGCGGCGCTGCCTCGACTCCGAGGAGCTTCGTCTCGACGTCGCGCGCCTGCGCGTCTTCTACCGCGATCGCGGCTACCCCGAGGCGCAGGTGGACACGGTGATCACCCCCGCCATCCGCGGGTCGGTCGACATCGACTTCCGCATCGCCGAGGGACCCCCGACGATCGTCGACACCTTTCGGGTGACAGGGCTCGAGGAGCTCTCCGCGGAACTGCGCCACGACGTCCTCCGCGATCTCGGCATCGGCGTCGGAACCGTGTTCGACCGCACCGTGCTGCAGGCCGCCGGTGACACCATCCGCGCCCGCATGTGGAACCGCGGGTATCCGCGTGCCGACGTCGCGCGCGAGTTCGAGGTGCGCAGCGCCGAGCGGCGTGCGGCTGTCGGACTGCTGGTGGTGCCTGGTCCGCTGGCGACCCTCGGCGAGGTGCGGGTGGTAACCACGCCGGTGCCCGGCCGCGACCAGGAGATTCCCGATGCGGTCGTGCGCCGCATCGCAGGCATCCGCCCCGGGCAGCTCTACCGGGAGAACGACCTCGCCGGCGCGCAGCGGCGGCTCTACCAGACCGACGCCTTCCGCTCGGTGGAGGTGCGCGCGGCGAGCGTCACACCCGGTGCCGACTCGCTGCTGGCAGTGACGATCACGCTGCGCGAGGATCTCATGCGGCAGGTGGATGCGGAGGCCGGCTGGGCGACGCTCGACTGCTTCCGGACGCGCGCCGTGTACACCGACAAGAACTTCCTGCACGGCGCGCGGCGCTTCGACCTCACGGGGCAGGTATCCAAGATCGGATACGGCCGGCCACTCCGCTTCGCGCCGCAGCTGTGCACCGGCGACCTCGAGACCGACGAGTTCAGCCAGCGGCTCAACTACTTCGTCGGCGCGACCTTCCGGCAGCCCAACCTGCTCGGCACGGCGTTCACGCCGCAGCTGGCGCTGTACCGCGAGCGCCGCGGCGAGTACCGCGCCTACCTGCGCACGACGCTGCTCGGCGGCGACCTGTCGGCGACCCGGCAGGTGCGGCGCGACGTGCCGCTCCGCCTCGGCTACACGCTGGAGTACGGCAACACCCGGGCGGAACCAGCGCTGCTCTGCGCGGTGTTCAGCCGGTGCGATGAGCAGTCGCGCGAGCAGATCCGCACCAACCAGGCGCTGGCGCTCGGCAACGTGGCCCTGGGGCGCGTGCGGGTGGACAACATCATCACGCCGACCTTCGGCTCGGCGATCCGCGGGGAGTACCGCATCGCGCACCGGCTGCTCGGCTCGGCGGCCGACCTGCAGTTCCAGCGCGGGTCGGTGGACGGCTTGGTGATCCGCCCCGTGCCCGGCGGGACCGGCGCGGTGCGGCTGCGCCTTGGCGCCGTGTACTCGCTCACCGGGGAGGCCCCGCCGGCGGGCGGATCGTTCGTCCCCCCGCAGGAGCGGCTGTACGCCGGCGGGGCCACGAGCGTGCGCGGATTCCAGCAGAACGAGTTGGGTGCCGTGGGGTATATCGCGGAGGCCCAGCCGTCGGATACCGTCATCGACGGGCGGACCTTCTTCTTCCTCCCGGATTCGCTCATCGGGCGTACCCGCCGCGTGGTGCCGTTCGGTGGCGACGCCCTCGTGGTCTCGAACTTCGAGTACCGCGTGCCCAACCCGCTCGCGCCGCAGCTCGTGCAGCACGTGCTGTTCGCCGATGCGGGGGCGGTGTGGAACCGGAACGTCGGAGGCTTCGCACTTCGCTGGACCCCGGGCACGAGTGTCCGGGTGATCACTCCCGTCGGCCCGGTGCAGGTGAACGTCGCGTACAACCCGTATGCGAAGCCTGCCGGGCCGGTGTACTTCGACTACCCGCTCGACGATCCCGGCGTGCCCGAGCCCTTGCGCGGGCAGCTGGCATGCGTCTATCCCGAGGCGTCGCTGTCGGGGGCCGCCTCGCGTCCGGCGGCGGGGGCGGGCGGCACCTGTCCGTCGCTGTACCGGCCCCGTGCACCGAAGACGCTGCTGGGGCGCCTCACCCTCACCTTCTCGATCGGTCCGGAGTTCTGACCCCTGCGTCGCCGTAGCCTTGTCGCGCTCGTGAGCGCGGGCGTGCTGCTCGTGCTGATCGCTCTCGCCGTCGGGGTGGGGGTGATCGTCACGCGCACGCCGTTCGGCCGCGAGCAGATAAGGCGTGTGGTCGAGGGACGGGTCGGGGCGGGGATGCGGGACGGCGGGTCCCTGCACATCGGGCGCATCTCCGGCGGGCTGCTCACCGGCTTCACGCTCGATACCATTGCGGTGCGCGATGCCGACGGCCAGCTCGTGTTCAGTGCCGGCCGCACGACGGTGGAGTACGACCCGCGCGACCTGCTCGACCGCCGGCTGCTGATCAAGTACCTCGAGATCGACCACCCGTACGTGCACATCGTCCAGCACGAGGACGGGTCGTGGAACTACCGCAGCGTCTTCCGGGAAGCGCGTCAGCAGGTGGAGCGTCGCGTAGGCCGGAAGTTCGGCGACTACGTCGTCAT
>JACDHQ010000487.1 GCA_013820975.1 Gemmatimonadaceae bacterium | reverse complement strand
CTGCTGGCGCCCATCGTGTGGCAGGCACCCGCGGGATGGCCATGGTGGTACACCCTCATCTGGGTCGCCGCGATTGCGACGCTGACCCTCGCGCGCCCGTCGCGCGCCGGCGTGCTCGCCGCCGCCCTGGTGGCGGCATTCGGCGCATCGGCGCTCGTGTGGGGCAATACGGCGCGGGGACGCGTGATCCTCGCCCAGCGCGAGCTGGCGCGCCTCGCGCGCCCCGATCCCGAGATGAGCGCGCTGCTGACGCGTTTTGCGCGAGGGATCGGGGAAGACACGCCGTCGCCGACGCGGCAGGGGTTGCTGCAGGCCTTCGTGGCGTCCGACCTCGCGGCGGCCGGCTATCCGACGCTCCTCGCGGCATGGGATCCCCTCGCCGCCGACACGCTCGCCACTCTCCAGACCGGCGTCTTCCCGATCGAGTTCGAGGCGATCCGCGCGCTGGCCGTCGAAGCCGTCGCGATGGGACGCCCGCGCATGGCCACCATCGCCGCGTGGCCCGGGGTGGAGGTGGCGCTGGCGGTGCCGACGGCCCAGGGCATCATCACCGCGGTCGTCGCGCCGCGGACGACGCTCATTGCGGCCGATCCGGTGGCGCGCCTCATCGGCACCGAGCGCGGGGTGCTTGCCGACCCGCCGTACAGCATCCGCCTCGCGGCATCAGGCCGAAACGTGCAGGGCGGGGAACACTGGCGACGCGACGGATATTCGATGCGGGGAAGCCTGCCCGTCGAGGGGGCGATGGGGCCGGCGCGCGCGTTCGTGGACGTCGAGTTGCGCCCCCTCGGCCCGCTGGTGCAGCGCGGGGTGCTGATCGTGCTCCTCGACCTCGCGCTCGTCGGCGCACTGTGGATGCTCACCGTGGTGGCCGACGGCCGGTTCGGCCGATGGGTGCGCGGCCGCCGCCATCGCTGGCGGCGCAGCTACCGCGCGCGCCTGTCCCTCGCGCTCTTCCTCTTCTTCGTCATCCCCGCCGCGGCATTCGCGATCTGGTCGTACCAGCAGCTGCTGGAGGATGGCCGGCAGTCGCGCATCCTGCTCGTGCGCGAGACCCTGCGTACCGCGTCGCGCCCGTCCACGGCGCGGCAGTGGATCGGCGAGGAGAGCCGGCGCCTCGACGTCCCGCTTCTATTGTATAGCGACGGGGTGCTCGCTGCGGCGAGCGAGCCACTGTACGAAACCCTTGCGCCCACCGGGTTGCTCCTGCGCCCGGACGTGCAGCTCGCCCTGGGGCTCGGCGACGAGATCGCCGTGAGCCGTGCGGAGTCCGGCACGGCAGCGCTGCTGTTCGGCTATCGTGCGCTCGAGGCGGGCGCGGGGCCCGATCTCGTCCTCGCCGCGCCGGCGCGCATTGGCGACGCTGCGCTCGATCGACGTCGCCAGGACCTCGGCATCCTCGTGCTGTTCGCGACGGCGGTGGGAGCGCTCGCGGCACTGGCGTTGAGTGGGTTCGCCGCGCGGCAGCTCGCCACCCCGGTGGGCGCACTGCGCGAGGCGGCGATGGCGATCGCCCGCGGCGAGCGCGAGCCGGCGCTCGAAGGCGAACCGCCGGTGGAGTTTCGCCCGGTGTTCACCGCATTCCGGCGGATGGCGGCCGACCTCAGTGCAAGCCGCAGCGATCTCGAGACGGCGCAGCAGCGCACCGCCGCCGTCCTGCGGAATGTTGCCAGCGGTGTCGTCGCCATTGCCGGCGACGGTCGCGTCACGCTCGCCAATCCGCGCGCGGAGGCACTGCTCGGTGCCGCGTTGCCTCCGGGCACGGTGCTCGCCGCCGTGGACACCACCGGCGTCGCGGCGATTGCGCATGAGTTCATCGCCTCGGGGCGTGACGAACACGCCTTCGAGCTCGAGACGCCCGACGTGCAGTTGCAGGGGCGGGTCACGCGTCTCGGCACCAACGCCGCCGTCGTCACCATCGACGACATCACCGCGATGGCGCGCGCCCAGCGCGTGCTGGCATGGGGGGAGATGGCCCGCCAGGTCGCGCACGAGATCAAGAACCCCCTCACGCCCATCCGGCTCGGCGTCCAGCACCTGCGGCGTGCCCACGGCGACGCACGAGTGGACTTCGACACGGTGCTCGACCAGAACGTGACGCGGATCCTCGAGGAGATCGACCGCCTCGACGAGATCGCCCGTGCCTTCAGCCGCTACGGCAGCGCGCCGGCCGAGCGCACGCCGGCCGAGCCGGTGGACGTCGCGCAGGTGGTGCGCGACCTCGTCGCCCTCGAGACGATGGGCGAGGCGGCGCTCCGCTTCCGCGTCGATGGCGCCGGCGAGCGCGTGCAGGCAATGGCGCACGCGAGCGAGCTTCGCGAGGTGCTGCTCAACATCGTGGAGAACGCCCGCCTTGCCGAAGCCCGCGAGGTGCACATGACCATTGCCAGCGACTCGACGGCAGTCACGATCGCAGTGCGCGACGATGGCCACGGGATACCGCTTGACGTGCTGCCGCGCATCTTCGAGCCGCGCTTCTCGACGCGGACGAGCGGGAGCGGCCTCGGGCTCGCAGTGAGCCGGCGGATGGTCGAGAGCTGGGGGGGCGAGATTGCCGTCGAGACGGCAGCCGGCGACGGGACGACGGTGACCGTTACCCTGATGCCGGTGCAGGCCTGATGCGCACGGTCTTCACGTTCGTGAATTCCCTCAGCCCCCACGCGCCGAGCTCCCGGCCGTACCCCGACGCCTTCACGCCTCCAAACGGAAACCGCGGGTCCGACGCCACCATCGCGTTCACGAACACCGCGCCGCTCTCGATCGCAAGCGCCACCCGCTCGGCCTCCGGC
>JACDHQ010000486.1 GCA_013820975.1 Gemmatimonadaceae bacterium | reverse complement strand
GCGCGACGACATGATCTGCCGCGCCATCGCCGACGAGGACGAACGCATCAGACGCGCAGGTCTGCTCGCCGCGCAGACTCAAGGTTGCCCCGACACCGCCGTGCCGGTCCTCGCCCAATCGCTCGTGTCGGAAGCGTCGAACGGCATCGCCGAGCTCATGGTCAAGGTGCTCGCACCCGTCCACTCGCCGCTCGTGCTTCGTGCTTTCGCCTCCATGGTCGTGTCGCCGAAGCGTCGCTGGTTCCGCAAGGTGCCGGCGAGCGTGTCGCCAGCGATGCTCGCCGCACTCACCGTGCTGGCGACGTCATGGCGTGAGGAGCCCGAAGGTGCGGCAGCGCTCGCGATTGTTAAGCGAAGTGAGGACACCGCCGTGCAGCGCATCCTGAGCCGCGGAGGCGCGCCCGCATGAGCAAGCCCGTCGCCTTCCTCAACGCTCTGGCGCAGAGTCTTTCCACCATGATGCTCTACCCGCGCGAGCATCCTGCGTGGGAGCGTGCGCTGGACGTTTCGTTCAACGCGCTGCTGGGACTGCAGGCTAACAATCGCGAGCCCCGTTTCTCGTTCATCGGCCGCGATGTCGTTTACGACGACGTACCGCTTCACGAGATGCGCGATTGGCCGTGGGCGTCGCGACTGGCCGAAGTGGGAATCCAGCGAGTGGAGTTCGGCCCTGCCGTGCCTCGCGAGGAGTACGCCGACTTCCTCGCCGAGCTGCTGTCGCGCCTCGTGCGTGCTGGCGTGCAACGTCATGCGCCATCGCTGCTCACGGAGACGCCCGACGAGCCGTCTCTCGTGGTCGGACCCGACGGCATGCCGCCTCGCAAGCAGGCGCAGATCAAGTTCGGCGCGCTGGTGGTGCACGACGAGCACGGTGCACCGGCGCCCGAAATTTCGCGGTCGACCCGCAAGACTCCCGTAGCCGGCATTCCCTTCGGTCTCAGCGAGGAGATCTCGGCCGTGCAGTGGCTCCAGGGTGAGGCGGGCACGGGCGACTCGATACCGGTTCTCGAGGCGGATGCCGTCGTGCGCTCGCTCTCCGTCGCGATGCGCGGCTCGAGCTCGCTCATCGTCCCGCTGCTCCGCCTCAAGGCATCGGACCCGTACAACGCCATCCACTCGATCAACGTCGCAACGCTCACAATGGCGCTGTGCGAGTACCTGGGTATGAGCAAGCGCGACGTGCATCTGTTCGGGAACGCGGCGCTGCTTCACGACATCGGCATGGCGCGCGTTCCGAAGGATCTGCTGCACAAACCCGCGAATCTGAGTGACGCCGAGCGGGAGATCGTCGAGCGTCATCCGGCGGAGGGCGCGCGCATCATCATGTCCAGCGATCAGCGGCTGGAGCTCGCCGCGATGGCGGCGTACGAGCATCATCTCCGACCCGATGGCACCGGCTACCCGCGTCGCGCCAATCCGCGCCCGCCGCAGTATCCGAGCCGACTCGTGCGCGTGTGCAGCGTGTACAACGCGCTGCGCATCGCGCGCGCGCACCGGCAGCCGTTCTCGGCCGAGCGGGCGCTCGCGTTCATCGAGGAGCGTGCGGGTACGGAGTTCGACACCGAACTGGCGCGCAGCTTCGCGCAGATGATGCGCACGCTGAACGCGCGCGTGGCGGACTTCGATCGTGACGTGGCGATCAAGACGCCGCCCGTGGCGATGCAGCCGATCAACGAGTTCGAGATCCACCACTAGGACACCACTAGGACCTGTTTGATCGGTGCCCTCAGCATCCCTGAGCACCGTGTCAATGAAGGGGCCCTTGGCGATCGAGTACGCCGCCCTGTCCCATCCCACCAGGCGGGCTACCCGCACCTTCTCCGCCGCGTAGGCGGCCGCGATGTCCGGTCTTGCGCGCAGCAGGTCGCGGAAACGGAGCTTCCGATCCCAGGCGGGCGCCGGAACGATGTACAGGTGGAGCTGCGCGTGGCGAAATCCCTCGCGCTCCAGAACGTAGTAGCGCCGCTCAGGATCATCCCACGTGCTCGATCCGAAGCGCGAGCCTGCCGAGCGCCGTCTTCACCCGTTCGGCCTCGATGGAGTAGGCCAGCGGCCAGTCCGGATCGTAGGGTTCGAGTCGAAGCATGGAATCACCTCCCGGAGGCGCGGGCGCCCAACGCCGGAGCCCCCATGTGGCGTCAGGACCGCACCTTGCATTCCCGGGTATCTTAGGGAGATGGGATCCGCGGCCGAAATGCTCGGCCGGGCCCGGCGCCGCAGGAGGCGCCCAGGACGTGGTGACGCAGAGTCGCCTCTGGCGTCCTGTTCATGAACCAGTGACTCATTGTATGACAGCACCTCGACGATCGGGGCGGACTACCGCCCAGACGAACGGGGCTGCCCCTTCCGGATCACGACCAAGGCGTTCGCGCCGGCGCTCCTCCGCAACGGAATCGCAGCTCAGTTCATCCCCGACCAGCCGCAACGCCTACATGGAAACCAGGCGCTGGCTGCTCGAGACCCACGGCCCCGTCTGCGCCTATTGCGCCCGCCGTGTCTCCCCCAGCGGCATCACCCTCGACCACGTGACACCGCGCCGTGGCCAGCGGGCGTTCGACCGCCGGGACAACCTCGTCCTTGCATGCACCCCGTGCAACGCGCGCAAGGCCGATACCTCCATCATGGCATTCCTGCTCGGCCAGCGTCAGCGTGCCGTGAACATGGTGCGGTTCGGCTCCCACCTCAGCCCCATGCTCAGGCAGATGGCGGAGCAGATCGCGGGCCCTGAGGAGGTGGCGAGAGCGCTACGCCTCGCCGATCCCGACTATCCGTACGCGGACTGAACGAGCC
>JACDHQ010000052.1 GCA_013820975.1 Gemmatimonadaceae bacterium | reverse complement strand
CGGGGGAGCTGTTCCTGGCCGACGAGGTCGAGACGGCGATGCAGGCAGCGGGGATCGCTCCCGACCTGGCGGTGCTCGAGTCGGCATGGCAGGCGCGCGTCGAGGAGGTCGTCTCGCACGCGACGCTGCAACTGCCCTCTGGGGGCTACATGCAGCGCGGCGGGCGCACCGGCGTGCACACGGAGCACATGGGGACGATGCTCGCCGAGATGCAGTCGGTGGCGCGCGCATTTCCCGGGGCGACCTGGTGAGTGCTGCGGCGCCCGCGGCGTTGATGCAGATCCTCGAGACCGTGAAGGATCCCGAGGTTCCGGTGCTGAGCGTGGTGGAACTGGGCATCGTGCGCGACGTCACGGTGGCAGCCGACGGCGCGGTGGAGGTGGCGATCACGCCGACCTACTCGGGATGCCCGGCGATGCACGCCATCGAGGCCGACATCACGACGGCGCTGCACGCCGCCGGGCACCCGACGGTGCGGATCAGGACGGTGTTCAACCCCGCCTGGACGACCGAGTGGATCGGCGAGGCGGCACGCGAGAAGCTGCGCGCCTATGGGATCGCGGCGCCGGGCCACCTGCGGCGCGGGGAGGACGACCTGATTCCCCTGCTGCGCGGCAGGACGGCCGAGGCGGTGGCGTGTCCGTACTGCGGCGCGAAGGAGACCGACCTGAAGTCGGAGTTCGGGACAACGGCGTGCAAGTCGATCCGGTTCTGCAACGACTGCCGGCAGCCGTTCGAGCAGTTCAAGGCGATCTGAGGCGCATCGGCGCGGTCCCATCGGCGTCATGCGCGTGATTCCGCGCCGGCATGCGTTGCAGGGGTCACGGCAGAACGGCAACCGGACGCGAATCTGGCGGATGACGCGGATCACTCCTTCGTCCCGGGGAAATGCCATGCGCCGGATCAGGGAATGTCATGATGGGCTCTTCGAACGTGAGCTGACGCACCGGGTCATTGGCACGTTCTACGACGTGTACAACGAGCTCGGGTACGGGTTTCTGGAATCGGTATATGCCCGATCCATGATGCTCGAGCTGGAGCGGCGCGGATTCAAGGTCGCCGCGCAGGTACCTGCCGAGGTTCGCTACAGTGGCGAGGTTGTCGGGATGTTTCGGGCCGACCTCGTCGTCGAGTCTCGGCTGGTGCTCCAGCTCAAGGCATCGAAATCGCTCGGGCCCGCGGACGAGATGCAGGTGCTGAACTACCTGCGGGCGACCGACCTCGAACTGGGATTGCTGTTGCATTTCGGTCCCAGGCCCGCCTTCCGCCGCTTGATCGCAACGCGCTCGGCGCCCCTGCCGGATTCGCGTTCATCCGCGTCATCGGTGTCATCCGCGTCCGCCGCTGCCGTCCGCATCGATCCGGCCTCCGCGCCATCGGGGGGGCCACCGCGGGCCGCGTCCGCGCCTATTTCTCCTGGGAGAGCTTCTTCAGGTCCACATCCGCACCTGCGATCAGCAGCGTATCGGACTCCTTGAGCGGGGCGTCGGGATCGGGGGTCGGGACCATGGTGTCGGTGAGCATGTCGTGCACGGCGATGACCGAGATCCCGAACCGCCGCGGCAGCTCGAGCGTGCGCAGCGACTCGCCGACCCACCCCTCCGGCACCGCCATCTCCTGCATCCCGAAGCCGGTTCCCAGCCGCACGAAGTTGAGGATCGACGTGGTGGTGATGCGCTGGGCGAGGCGCTGCGCCGAGTCGCGCTCGGGAAAGATGGTCTCGGTGACGCCGAGCTTCTCCATCACGCGGGCGTGGTCGATCGAGATGACCTTGACGTAGATCTCGCGGACGCCAAGGTCGCGCAGCGCCATGGTGGTGAGGATGCTGGCCGTGATGTCGTCGCCGGTGCTGATGACCGCAGCATCCGCGTTCCGCGCCCCGATCCGCTCCAGCGTCTTCAAGCCACGCCCGTCGGCCACGACCGCGCTGGCCACGTACGACGCCACGCGCTCGACTGCCTCCTCGCTGGTGTCGACGGCCAGCACGTCATGCCCCTGCATGTTCAGCGCTTCCGCGACGGAGGCGCCGAAGTTCCCGAGTCCGATGACGACGAATCGTTTCATGAAGTGTCCCCAGGGTCAGCCGACGACGACGTCTTCGTAGGCGTAGCGGTAGTCGTTGGCCCGCCGGTTCCGGCGCAGGGCCAGCGCGGCCGCGAAGGTGAGGGGCCCCACGCGGCCGACGAACATCATCAGCACGCTGAGCAGGCGCCCGGGATCCGAGAGTCGGTGCGTCACGTTCATCGAGAGCCCAACAGTATTGAACGAGCTTGCGGCCTCGAACATGTGCGCGAGGAAGTCGGTCGTCGCCCCCACCCCCGACGCGGCGTCCGACTCGGTCCACGTGAAGAGGAAGATCCCCGCGGTCACGGCGCTGAACGCCACGACGGCCAGGCCGACCGCCCGCTGGATTGTCTCGTCCGGGACCGAGCGCCCCCACGCGTGCACGATCTCCTGCCCCCGGAACCGCGACAGCGCGAGCAGCCCGATCAGCGCAAACGTGGTCACCTTGATGCCCCCGGCCGTCGAGCCCGGGGAGCCCCCGATGAACATCAGGATGATGGTCAGGAAGCTCGTGCTCTGCGTCGCCTGGCCGTAATCGATGGCATTGAAGCCGCCACTCCGGGGCATCGTGCTCATGAACAACGCATTGGTGAGCTTCTCGCTCACGTTGAGCCCCGCCAGTGCATGGTGCCACTCGAACAGGGAGAAGGCGAGCCAGCCGGCCATGAGGAGCGCCCCGGTCGTGACCAGCGCCACGCGCGAGTGCAGCGACATGCGGAAGCGCCGCTTTCCCGCACGCGCGCGGCGCCACTGGGCGAACTCCTCCAGCGTGAGGAATCCGAGTCCCCCGAGGATGACGAGCCCGGCGATGATCAGCAGCACGAGTTCCGACGTCTGCGCGCCCATCATCGAGTGGGTGAACACCACGAACCCGGCGTTGCAGAATGCACTCACTGAATGAAACACCGCCGGCCAGATCGCGCCCGTCCAGCCGTACTCGCCGACCCAGAGCATGTACAGCAGCGCCGCGCCGATCCCCTCGATTGCCACGGTGAACTTCACGATGTCACGCCCCAGCCGCGAGACATCGAGGTCGGGCGCAACCTCTGCCGACGTGCCATGCGAGAGGGATTCCGCCCGCAGCGACAGCCGCTTGCCCAGCGCGAGGATGATCAACGTCGTGAACCCGATCATCCCCAGCCCGCCCAGCTGGATGAGCACGAGCAGGAAGAGCTGGCCGGCGAACGTGAAGTGGGTCGCCGTGTCCACGACGACGAGCCCCGTCACGCACGCGGCACTGGTGGCCGTGAACAGTGCGTCCAGCCAGTTGAGGCGCTCACCGGTGTAGAGCCCGGGGAGCAGCCGCAATCCCAGCGTGCCGAGCGTGACCAGGCCCGCGAAGGTGAGCACGAACAGCTGCGGCGCCGAGAGCCGGCGCCACCCGCGCACCTGCCGGCGGACCGCCACCCCGCCCATCTCGATCCACCGGGAGTTGCGCCGGCGTTGTTCCATCACGCGTCGATCAGGGCCCGCATGCGCGCCGCAATCTGCTCCGCCGACGGCACCACGGCCTCGAGGAGCACGGGATGGTACGGCATCGGCACGTCATCGATGGCGTACCGGTCCACCGGCGCATCGAGGTGCCAGAACGCCTCCTTCGCCAGCGTCGCCGCAATCTCGGCGCCGAAGCCCGCCGTCTGCGTGTCCTCGTGCACGATGAGGCACCGCCCCGTCTTCATGACCGACTCGAGCACCAGCTCGCGGTCCCACGGCGCGATGCTCCGCAGGTCGATCAGCTCCACGATCCCGGCGGCAAGCTGCTGCGCCGCATCGACGCAGCGGTGGACCATCGCCCCCCACGTGACGACCGTCATCCCCGTGCCCTCGGTGAGCCGGCTCCCCTTGCCGATGGGCACGACATAGTCGTCGCCGGGATACCGTGCGCTGCCGTCCGACGTCATGAGCAGCGAGCGATGCTCGAAGTAGATCGTCGGGTTCAGGCTCCGCATCGCGCTCCGCAGCAGCCCCACCGCATCCCGCGCGTTCGACGGCATCACCACCTGCCACCCGAGCGACTTGGCAAAGCGCACCTCGTCGGAGATCGAGTGCCAGGGATCGCCCACGTCCTTCCCGAACCCGCCCGGCATCCGCACGACGATCGGGGCCGCGAACCGGTTGTTCGTGCGCCAGCGCATCGTCCCGCAGTTGTTGAGTTGCTCGGTCGCCGGATCGGCGTACTTGCGGAACTGGATCTCCGCCACCGGCATCAATCCCGCGGCCGCCATGCCGACCGCGCGCCCGATGATGCCTTCCTCCGAGAGGCTGGTGTCGAACACCCGCGCGTCGCCGAACTGCTTCTGCAGCCCCTCCGTGACGAGATGCACGCCCCCCTTGCGCCCGACGTCCTCGCCGAAGACGGTGACGCGCGGGTTGATCGCGAGCTCGTGGCGCAACGTGCGCCGCACGGCTTCCGCAAAGCGTACCGTCTCGCCGTCCTCGGCCACCGCTTCCGTCGATGGAAGCCCCTCGATGACCCCCAGCGGCAGTCCTCCGATCGCCTCCGGATCGCCGGGCAGCACCGGCTCGGCGTGGATGTAGCGCTTCACCTTGTCGGCACGGGGGGTGCCGCGCGCCCGGGCTGCATCGAGCGCCGCAGTCACGTCCCGCTCGACTTCGGCCTCGAGCGCGCGCCATTCCGCTTCGGACATGACGGCCGGCACGAGGTGCGCGCGCAGCCTGGGCAGGGGATCGCGCGTCCAGTCATGCGCGATCTCCTCGTCGGTGCGGTAGCCCTTCTGGTTGTCGGGCCCCGAATGGCTGGAGAGCCGCGGGACCGTCAGGTGCACGAGCGCCGGTCCGACGCCGCCGCGGACGTGCCCGACGGCTTCCTCCAGCAGGCGCGCCGCTTCCGCGGGATTGGTCCCGTCGCCGTCGCGGATGAACAGGTTCCCGAACGACGCAAGGTTGCTCGCGATGTTGCCGCCCGGTGTCTGCATGTCGCCGCCGACGGAAATCCCCAGCCCGTTGTCCTCGATGTAGAAGAGCATCGGCAGGCGGAGCGTCGTCGCCATCGTGAGCGCGGACCAGAACCCGCTCGTGGCGGCCGACGCGTCGCCGCCCATCGCGACCGCGATCGAGCCCGCCCAGTCCGCATCGCCGAGGACGTCCCGGTGGTAGGTGATGGCCTGCGCCCACCCGGCCGCCGGCGTGTACTGTCCGCCGACGTCGCCGGCCATCGGGAGCACCACCGCGCCGTCCTGCCGCGGCAGGTTGCACACCACGCCGATGTCGCGCCCGTCGCTGAACCCGCCGGCGCGCCCAAGAGGGCTGGCGAACGCGTCCTCCAGCGAGAGGCCGAGGGCGAGCAGGGCAGGGCGCGACCGATAGTAGGCGCCCGCGGCGTCACGGCGTCCGGTCATCAGGTTGCCGAGGATGACCTGGCCGAGCTCATGCCCGCGCGCCGAGAACTGGTAGAGCACGAGATGCTCGCGCGGGACGCTGGACCGGTTGCGATTGGTCGCTTCCTCGACGTCGTCGAGCATGCGGGACGCGAGCACCTGGTAGGCAACACGGCGCCAGTCGAGTTGCGAGGCGGGAGCGGGACCGGTGGCGGCGCCTGTGCGGCGCGCCGGCTTCCTGGAAGGGGTGCGGGATGCCATTCAGGTAATCTCGCCCTGCCCCGCGCCGTGAGCGAGGGGGGCGTGCCTCCTGGCGCGCTGCTGCTGCGTCGCGCCCTGCGCGCGCGCCCGATATCTTCCGGCATGCCCGAGACCTCGACCCCCCAGTTCGACTCGATCGGCTACCAGGTGGCCGATGGCGTCGCCGAGATCACGCTCGACCGGCCTGCGGTGCTCAACTCGTTCACGCAGCCGATGGCGCGCGAGCTCCAAGCGGCGTTTGCGGCAGCGGCGGCCGACACGGCGGTGCGAGCCGTCCTGCTCACCGGTGCGGGACGGGCCTTCTGCGCCGGACAGGACCTGGCCGAAGCGGTTCCCCCGGACGGGGCCCCGCGACCGCCGATCGATTCGATCGTCCGCACGACGTACAATCCGTCGGTGCGCGCAATCCGGGAGCTCGAGAAGCCGGTCGTCTGCGCCGTCAACGGCGTCGCCGCCGGCGCCGGCGCCAACCTCGCGCTCGCATGCGACATCGTGCTGGCGGCCGACAATGCCAGCTTCATCCAGGCGTTCTGCAGGATCGGGCTCGTCCCGGATACCGGCGGGACCTTCTTCCTCCCGCGGGTGGTGGGCACGGCCCGCGCAACCGCCCTTGCGATGCTCGGCGACAAGGTGAGCGCGGCCGAGGCGCAGGCGATGGGAATGATCTGGCGGGTGGTGCCGGCAGGGGAGTTGATGGAGGAGGCTCGCCGCCTCGCGCGCCAGCTCGCGACCCAGCCGACGCGGGGGCTCGGGCTCATCAAGCGCGCGATGAACGCCTCGGCGGCGAACTCGCTCGAGCAGCAGCTCGAGCTCGAGGCCGTCCTGCAGGCCGAGGCGGCTGCGACCGCCGATTTCGACGAGGGGGTCGCGGCGTTCATGGAGAAGCGGACTCCCGAGTTCACGGGGCGCTAGCGGCGATGCTCGATTCTTCGGCGGTGATCGGCGTCCTGGGGGCCGGCGCAATGGGCAGCGGCATCGCGCAGGTGGCGGCCGCCGCCGGGCACCGCGTCATGGTCGTGGACGCGCGGGAGGACGCGGTGTCGCGTGCCCAGGCAGCGATGGCGAAGGCCATGAGCCGCGACGTGGCCAAGGGGCGCCGCACCCCGCCCGATGCCGATGCACTGCTCGGCCGCATCACCTGGCGTGCATCGGGTGCCGATGCGCCTGACATGTCGCCGTTCGCGGAGTGCGCCCTCGTCATCGAGGCGATCGTGGAGCAGCTCGCGGTGAAGCGCGCCGTCTTCCAGGCGATGGAAGCGGTCGTCCCGACCCGGTGCGTGCTCGCGACCAACACGTCATCGCTGTCGGTCACGGCGATCGCCGCGTCGTGCACGCGCTCCGACCATGTGCTCGGCGTGCACTTCTTCAATCCCGCGCCCCTGATGCCGCTCGTGGAGATCGTCCCCGCGCTGCAGACGTCGGTGGAGCTCACGGCGCAGGTGCAGGCACTCGTGGCGGGATGGGGCAAGACCACGGTCGTGGCCAAGGATACGCCGGGGTTCATCGTCAACCGGGTCGCGCGTCCGTTCTATGGCGAGGCGCTGCGGATGCTCGAGGAAGGGTATGCCGATGCGCCGACGATCGACTGGGCGATGCGGGAGGTCGCCGGCTTCCGCATGGGACCGTTCGAGCTCATGGACCTCATCGGTCACGACATCAACTATGCGGTGACCGAGAGCGTCTGGTCGGCCCTGTACTACGATCCGCGGTACCGTCCCTCGATCACGCAGCGGCGCCTCGTGGAAGCCGGCTTTCTCGGGCGCAAGAGCGGTCGCGGATTCTATGCGCATGGCGAGGGGGCGATGCAGCCCGAGCCATCGCGGGACGAGGAGCGCGCGCGCCACATCGTCGATCGCATTGTCGCGATGCTGGTCAACGAGGCCGTGGACGCCGTGCATCTCAACGTCGCGACGCCGCACGACATCGAGCTGGCGATGACGAAGGGCGTCAACTACCCCAAGGGGCTCCTCGCCTGGGGGCAGGAGATCGGGTTCGCGACGGTGCTCGAGCGCATCGAGGCCTTGCAGCGGGACTACGCCGAAGACCGCTATCGCCCCAGCCCGCTCCTGCGCCGCGTGGCGGCGCGGGGGGACCGGCTGGTCGAATGAGCGGCGGTGCCGGTCACGAGGCGAGGGACCAGCGACTGGCCGAGGCCGTCGTCGGCGGGATGCTTGCGGACGACGCGTTCAGCCGCTGGCTCGGCGTCGAGGTCGCGGCGCTTGCCCCACGTTCTGCGACGCTGCGGATGACCGTGCGCGATGACATGCTGAACGGGTTCGGGGTGTGCCATGGTGGCGTGACCTTCTCGCTCGCCGACAGCGCGTTGGCGTTCGCGTCCAACACGCATGGCCGGGTGACGATGAGCGTGGAAAACGCGATCGGGTACCCGGCGCCGGCGCGGGCAGGCGACGTGCTCACGGCGCACGCCGTCGAGGAGAGCGCGAACGGGCCACTGGCGTTCTATCGCGTGGATGTGGCCCGCGCCGATGGGACTGCAATCGCACACTTTCGCGGGACCGTCTACCGCACGCGTCGTGAGCACGCCGCGGCGGCGGGGATGCTGACGACTGGAGACGAGGGGAATGGCTGAAGCCTACATCATCGACGGGGTGCGCACGCCCATCGGCAGTCACGGCGGCGCGCTCAGCGAGGTGCGCCCGGACGACATGGCGGCGCACACGATCGCGGAACTCATGCGCCGGAATCCCGACGCCGATCCATCGCAGATCGCCGACGTGGTCCTCGGCAACGCCAACCAGGCGGGAGAGGACAATCGCAACGTCGCCCGCATGGCGGCGCTGCTCGCGGGGCTGCCCGTCACCGTGCCGGGCGAGACGGTCAACCGCCTCTGCGCCTCCGGCCTGAGCGCCGTCGCCAGCGCCGCGCGCGGCGTGAAGCTCGGGGAGGGCGAGCTGTACATCGCCGGGGGGGTCGAGAGCATGACGCGCGCCCCCTTCGTGATGGGCAAGTCGGCCCAGCCGTTCGGTCGCGAGGTGCAGATGTTCGACACCTCGATCGGCTGGCGCTTCGTGAACCCGACGATGAAGGAGCAGTACGGCGTCGACTCGATGCCGGAGACGGCGGAGAACGTCGCCACCGACTTCGGCATCGAGCGCGAGGCCCAGGACCGCATGGCCCTGGCCAGCCAGCAGAAGGCGGTCGCGGCGCAGCAGTCGGGCTTCTTCGACGCCGAGATCACGCCGGTCGCGGTCGCGCAGAAGAAGGGCGAGTCGCTTCAGGTCACGAAGGACGAGCATCCGCGCGAGACCAGCC
>JACDHQ010000485.1 GCA_013820975.1 Gemmatimonadaceae bacterium | reverse complement strand
GCGCCCGCGAGCCGCGCACCCGCGACGACGGGGTCGCCAGCGGCACCACGCACCGTGGGCCGCGATGGAGTCGCCGTGCTGTCCACACCGGGCGCCGTTCGCGCCGCCTCGACGACCGTCACCCGCCCGGGCCAGCTCGCGCGCGCATGCGCAAAGGCTGCATCGTGGGCGAATGCCGGCGCGATCATCACCAGCGCCGCCGAGTCGGCCTGCGACGGCAGCCGTGCCGCCGCACGAATGCCGGCAATCATCGCGGCGGTGAGGCTTGGGCGCGCCGATGCGTCCTCACGCACGCCGGGAGCCAGCGAGTCCAGCGCCGCACGTTCGCTGCCCGCTTCGACGATGTGCACCGCCGTGTCCACGACGACGAGCCTGTCGCCGTTCCGTATCCGTGCATGCGCCGAGTCGATTGCCGCTGCCGCGCTTCGGCCGTCGCCGAGGTCGAGCACCACGACCTGCGCCACGTTTCCGCCCTCGGAATGCCGCACCGGCGCCGCGAACGCCGCACCCGCGAGCAGCAGCGCAAGCGCCCGCATCGCGAGCAGCATCCGGTCACGCGGGGTGCGAGCGCGTCGCGTCGCGCGTGCCGTGCCGGGAGCGACGAAGCGCGCCGTCGGCAGCGACCAGCGCGGAGGGCGGTCGCGCGCCAGCAAGTGCAGCAGCGTCACGCCGGCGATCGCTGCCGCAGCAGCGCCCAGCGCCCACGGAAGGAGCCAGGTCACGCGTGCGCCCCTTCGGCGTGCGTGCGGCTCGACTCCACGCGCCGCGGATCGGTCACCTGCCTGACGATGCGGTCGGCCGGCGTCGCGGTGCTCGCGAGATGATACTGCGCCCCTGACGCCGTCCAGCGATCCGCCTGCTCGGCACGCCACGCACCGAAGGCCGCAAGGTACCCCTCACGGGTCGAGTCGGTGAGCGCGCGTTCGACGCGGTCGTCCTCGGGATCGGTGGCCAGCCGCGCACCGGCGGGCGGATCCAGCTCCTCGGCCGCGACGACGTGGACCAGGTGCACCTCGCCCCCCTTTGCCCGATGCACGCGCGCCGCAGCGAGCGTCGCATCGGCATCGCCGAGCAGGTCGGTGATGATGGCGATGCGCGGGATGTCGTGCGCGGCACGCACCGACCCGGCGAGCGGCGTGGTGCCACGAGGGGCCGTGCCCTCGAGCACGCGCATCATGTCGCCGACCACCCCGTGCCGCGTGCGCGGCGCGAGCGTGTGCACGCCGTCGTGCGCCACCACCACGAGGCCCACCGGATCGGCCGACGCATGCGCTGCCGACGCGAGCCCTGCCGCCACCTGCTTCGCGAGCAGCCACTTGCCGAGCGTCGCCTCCGGAAAGGCGAGCGAGGCCGAGGCGTCGATGATGATCGTCGTCGGCAGCACGGCGCGCTCCGTCGCAAGCCGGATCGACGCGCGGTCGCTGCGGGCGAGCAGCTTCCAGTCGATCCGCCGCGGGTCATCCCCCTGCCGGTACGGACGGTACTCCGCGAACTCGGCGCTGCTGCCGCGCAGCCGCGAGTGATGCGAGCCGGGTGGCGCGGCGGCGACGGGCCCGCGCGCAGGCCACCGCACGCCGCGCACTGCGTCCAACAGCGAGGCGTACGCCGCGATGGCCATCGGCTAGAACGCGATCCCGCTCCCCGGCGGCGCGACGTGCGCGAGGAGCGCCTCGATCACCCGTTCGGCCGTGACGCCCTCCGCCTCGGCGGCGAAGTTGGGCAGCACGCGATGCCGCAGCACCGGCGCCGCGACGCGCCGCAGGTCATCGGGGGCGATCGTGAACCGCCCGGCCAGCATCGCATGCGCCTTCGCGCCGAGGATGAGGGCCTGGCCGGCGCGCGGGCCGGCACCCCATCGCACGTACTGCTTCACGATCCCGGGCGCTTGCGCCGACTCCGGGCGTGTGGCGCGCACGAGCGACGCGGCATACTGGAGCGCGGGCTCCGATGCCGAGACGGTGCGCACGAGCCGCTGCAGCGCCATCGCCTCGGCGGCGTCCAGCACCGGCTCGATCGGCTCCTGCTCGGCGCCCGTCGTCGCGCGGAGGATCGAGACCTCCTCGTCCTCGCCCGGGTAGCCGACCCGAACATCGAAGAGGAAGCGGTCGAGCTGCGCCTCCGGCAGCGGATAGGTGCCTTCCTGCTCGATCGGGTTCTGCGTCGCGAGCACGAAGAAGGGCTCGGGGAGCCGATGCCTGTGGCCGGCGGTGGTGACGGCGTGCTCCTGCATCGCCTCGAGCAGCGCTGCCTGCGTGCGCGGCGGCGCGCGGTTGATCTCGTCCGCGAGCAGGACGTTCGCGAACACCGGGCCCTGCACGAAGCGAAAGGAGCGAGCCCCGGTCGCCTGGTCCTCCTCGAGGATCTCGGTGCCGGTGATGTCGCTCGGCACGAGGTCCGGCGTGAACTGCACGCGGCGGAACTCCAGGTGCATCGCATCGGCGACGCTGCGGATCATCAGCGTCTTCGCGAGTCCCGGGACGCCGACCACGAGCGCATGCCCCCCGGCGACGAGCGCCATGAGGATCTCGTCGAGCGCATCGGCCTGCCCGATCACGCGCCGCTGCACCTGGGTGCGCAGCTGGCGCACGCGGTCGAGCAGCATGTCGCGGTCGATGGCGTCCGCAGGCGCGGCGGTGGCGGGAGGAGTCATTCCGTAATCAGGCGTGGCGGCCCTGCCGGCGACAGTCCGCGACGACAGGTCTTACGAGGGATTTGCAACAAACAGGGATGCGAGATGCGAGATGCGGGATGCGGGATGCGGGATGCGGGATGCGGGATGCGAGATGCGAGA
>JACDHQ010000051.1 GCA_013820975.1 Gemmatimonadaceae bacterium | reverse complement strand
AGCGTCGCCTGCGT
Source organism: Gemmatimonadaceae bacterium (assembly GCA_013820975.1). Lineage (GTDB taxonomy): Bacteria > Gemmatimonadota > Gemmatimonadetes > Gemmatimonadales > Gemmatimonadaceae > JACDHQ01. The sequence goes on along the minus strand of JACDHQ010000051.1, from coordinate 8,935 downwards.
GCTCATTGGCTGCTCGAGTCCGAGCGCGAACAACTCGCGACGCTCCCCCGGGGGCAACACGCTGCGGTCGAGCGTCGCCGTGCGCGGGCCCCGGAGATACGCCGGCGCCTCTTTGCCGCGGAACGTCACGGTCTGGTTGCCATCAGGGCCGAACTGGATGGCATCCGAGTACACGGCATACGGAAACCTGCCGGCGTAGAGGCCGGCGCCACCGCGGAGCACCATGGACGGCCGCACGAGCCAGCTCACCGCCGCGCGCGGCTGCAGGTTATTGAGGTCCGGCGCACTTCCGCCACGTGAGGTGAGGTCGTCGTAGTCCCAGCGCAGGCCTGCCGTCACCGTGAGCGCGGGATGCACGCGCCACCGATCCTCGATGAATGCGCCGTACAGCGTCTGGGTCAGGTCGACCTGCTTCTGCGCGGCATCGACGGTGTAGGCGAGGACGCGTACGTCTGCCGGCACGTCCGCGAACGTGTACCGGTTGCCGCGCCGGGGGATGTTGCCCTCATCCAGCACCGCGTATGAGCCAGCGGGGTTCGTCTGCGACGCTCGAAGGATGAAGCCCGACGTCGCAACATCGCCGCCGAGGCGGAGCCGGTGCGTCGCGCCGACCTGGGTCTCGAAGACGTTGCGCAGCTGCAGCTGCAGCTCGGATTCATCGAAGATGAAGTTGCTCGACCCCACGACGCCGACCGCCACGGTGTCGCCACCGCCCGCCTGGAAGATCGTCACCTGCGGCCGGTCACTTGATGCACCTTGCGTCGGCGGGAAGTTCCAGCGGAGCGTGCTGAGCTGAATACTCGCCTCATTGCTCGCGCGGCCCGCGCGAACCGCCGACCGGTGCGTGAGCGCCGTCGCGGTGCCGAATCGCTCAGTCGTGATGTCCGCCTCCGGTGCGACAATGCCCGATCCCTGACCAGCGCGCGTCACGAAGCTGCCCGTGCTGCGAAGCGTCGTCGTCTGCGACGGCGACCATCCATGGTCGACGCGCCCGAACAGCTTCCAGGTCTCACGAACCTCCCGCCCCGTGAACACCGTCGACGCCGTCGATGTGATGCGATCTTCGTTCTCCGTCGTGAACTCGACTGCTCCGAATCCACGCGTGTGCGTTCCGGCGAGCGGGCCGCCGCCCGATATCCCCAGCTGCGACCGGCGGAACCCCTCCTGGGCGCGCCGAAAGTCGCCGGGATCCTGCCCGCGCGGAATCGTCGCCGCACGAGCGTCCACCGGCAGTCCCGGACGGTTATAGAAGAACGCCTCACCAAACCACGTGTCGCCGCCCGCACGCGTCGTCATGTTCACGACCCCATTGGAGCTCCGGCCGAACTCGGACGCGTACGTGTTGGCCAGCACATCGAGGCGCGCAAGCGCACCGAGCGGGACTTCGACTCGAGGGCCGCCGAGAAATCCCTCGTTGTTCTCCAGGCCATCGAGCGAGTACTGGGTGTACAGGGCGTTCGCGCCGTTGATGGTGAGCTTCGGCGCGTCGCCGAAGAACCCAGTCGCCGCGGCGACCCCCGGGATCGTATACGCGAGCGGAATCGGATCGCGTGCGTCCGCCGGCAGCCGCTCGAGCTCACGCCGCTCGAGCGTCCCCCCGGTCGCCGCATCTTCCGTGTTCAGGAGTGGTCGCTCACGCTCCGCCACGACGGTCACGACGTCCAGTTGCGCGAGACTCGCCAGCGTGAACCCGATCGTACGTCGGCCGGAGGCCGCAATCGGCTCGACCGCGAGCGTGATCGGGCTGAAGCCGACCCGTTTCGCCGTCAGGGTCATCGGGACGTCCGCCGGAACGGGGATGTCGAATGCGCCATCGTGCCCGGTGGTGTCCGCGACCCCTGCACGATCGCGCGCCGAAATCTCCACGATCACACCGACCAGCGGGCGACCGCCCTGCTCGCGGACGATTCCGACCACCCTGCCGTCCTGCGCCGCTGCGGCGGTGGAACTGACCGCCATACCCAGCAACATCAGGAGCGCCACGATGCGAGAGATGCGATGCGTACCGGAGTGCGAGGGACATGTCATGTGAACAGCCTGAAGAATGCGTGAAATGCGCGCCGTGCCAATGGCGTCAGCCGCTCACGCCGCCGTGCGTCAGCCGCTCGCGCAAACACCGCGGCAACCGTGGGATACGGGTGAATGGTCCGTCCGATCCCGCCAAGGCCAACCCGGTTGGTGATCGCGAGCGCGATTTCGCCGATCATGTCGCCGGCTCGCTCCGCGACGAGGGTCGCCCCGAGGATCCGATCCGACCCGCGCTTCAGGTGGATGCGCATGAATCCAGCCGAATCATCGTCGATGCGCGCGCGGTCGTTGTGCTCGAGGGTCACCGTGATCGTCTCGACGTCGGACCGGCGTGCAATGTCGCTGACACTCAGCCCGACGTGGGCGACCTCAGGGCTCGTGTAGGTGCACCACGGCATCACGAGCGAGGAGGCCTTGCCGCCGCCGATGCCGAAGAAGAGGGCGTTCGGGACCGCCAGCCGGGCCAGTGCGTCGGCCGCATGCGTGAACTGATGCCTGGACGCGACGTCGCCGACGGCGTACACGTGCGGATTCGACGTCTGCAGCGCGTCGTCGACCGTTACGCCCCGCTTCGTGTACCCGATGCCTGCGCGTTCGAGGCCGAGGCCCTCGACGTTCGGTGTACGTCCGGTCGCAACGAGCACCTCGTCGCTGCCGATCGTGCCACCGTCGGCAAGATGGAGCACCCGGTCCGCCCCGCGCCGTTCGGCACGATTCACGGTCGCACCAAGCCGAACGTCGACGCCGTCGCGCTGCAGTGCGTCGAGGAGCACGCGCGCCGCATCCGCGTCGTCACTCGCCAGCAGGCGTTCGCCCGACTCTACCAGCGTGACACGGCTCCCGAAGCGGGCGAACGCCTGTGCGAGCTCGCACCCGATTGGACCTCCACCGATCACGGTGAGCCGCTCAGGCAACGTCTGCAGTCCGAACACCGACTCGTTCGTGAGCGGCTCGATCGTGGCGAGGTCCTCGACAGGGGGAAGCGCCGCACGCGCTCCGCTCGCGACGATCGCCCGCCGAAACCGCAGCCGTGCATCACCGACCGCCACGCTGCCCGCATCGGCAAATGCCGCATCGCCGATGAACACATCGACCCCCAGGTCGCGATAGCGCTGCGCACTGTCCACCGGCGCGATGTCCGCGCGCACGGCCCGCATGCGCTCCATCGCCGCGGCGAAGCCCGCCGGAGTTCGCGCAGTTCGATCGCGCGCGGCGTGAACCAGCGCCTTGGAGGGCACGCAGCCGACGTTGAGGCAGTCGCCCCCCATGAGGGCACGCTCGATCAGCGCCACGCGGGCGCCGAGGCCTGCGGCGATCGCCGCGCTCACCAGCCCGCCGGTCCCCCCACCGATCACGACGAGGTGGTAGCGGTCGCGCGCCTTCGGGTTGGTCCACCCGGGGGGATGGACGAGCGCGAGGAGACGCGCATCATCGGGATTGCCCGACACGAGCGACGGGAACCGCAGTTCGCTGGTGGCGTGTCGGACCACGTGACCGGTGGGATGGGGCATCAACGCTACCTGATATGGGGGTGTCGGTATGCAGGTGTCAGTCCGAGAACACGCGCAGCCCGATCACTCCGATGAGGATCAGTGCAAGAGATGCGACGCGCGGCGCCGTGCGCGGTTCGCCAAGCACGATGATGCCGACGAGCGCCGTCCCCGCAGCACCGATGCCGGTCCACACCGCATAGCCCGTCCCGATGGGAATGGTACGCATCGACAGCGACAACATGTACAGACTCGCCGCCGCCGCAAGCACCGTCAGCACGCTTGGCCACAGCCGCGTGAATCCTTCCGCGGTCTTCAACCCGTAGGCGAACACGATCTCGAGCAGGCCGGCAATGCCCAGATAGATCCACGCCACATCAGCCTCCCGAGTGGCTCATGGCCCCGCGCGACGGCGAGCCGACCGGGAGGCCGTCGGGACCCGCGGCAGCCGCGGCAGCCGCCGCAGGCACCGTGGGACGTCGCTCACCCACCTGCTGACGCCACATGGCGTAGTAGAGTCCCGTGAGCGCGACGAGCTCCTCGTGGCGCCCCGACTCGATCACCCGCCCCTGTTCGAGCACGTAGATGCGGTCTGCATGCATCACGGTCGAGAGCCGGTGCGCGATCAGCACCGTGATCACCTCGGTCCCTGCCGCGATGTCCCGCATCGTGCGGCTGATCTCCTCCTCCGTGAGCGAGTCGAGCGCGCTCGTCGCCTCGTCGAAGACGAGCAGCTCCGGCCTGCGCAGCAGCGCCCGCGCGATCGCGAGCCGCTGGCGCTCGCCGCCAGAGAGCTTCATGCCCCCCTCGCCAATCACCGTCTCCAGCCCCTTGTCCGCACGCTGCAGCAGTCCGTCCGCCGCTGCCCGGTGGAGCGCGTCACGGCAGTCCGCGTCGGACGCATCGGGGCGTGCAAAGAGCAGGTTCTCGCGGATGGTGCCCGCGAACAACTGCGACTCCTGCGTCACGAGGCCGATGCGCTCGCGAAACCGGTCGAGGTCGACGGTCCGGCCGTCGACGTCGTTGTACAGGACGCGTCCCGTCTGCGGCGGGTACAACCCCACGAGCAGCTTCACGAGCGTCGTCTTGCCGGCACCAGACGGGCCCACGAATGCGATCGTGTCGCCACGCGTCGCGGTGAACGTGACATCGGCCAGCGCCGGCGTCGAGCCCGTGCGATGCGTGAATCCCACGTCGTCGAACGCAAAGCGCTCGAGGCGCCCAACCGCAACCGGAGCCGTCGGCCTGGGATCGACGGGGGAGTTGATGATCTCCTCGAAGTTCGCCAGCGACGCCTGCGTCTCGCGCCAGACATTGATGAGCGACCCGAGCTCCTGCAGCGGACCGAAGATGAAGAACGAGTAGAAGAGCAGCGAGAAGAACTGCCCGACCGTGATCTCCTGCGCAAAGATCAGGTACAGCATGAGGAACATGATCACCGTGCGCAGGAAGTTCACGGTCGTCCCCTGCACGAAGCTCAGGCTGCGAACGTAGCGCACCTTCTTCAGTTCCAGCCTCAGGATCTTGTCGGTCGTCTGGTTCAGACGCCCGATCTCCTGATCGGCCAGTCCGAGACTCTTGACCAGTTCGACGTTGCGCAGCGACTCGGTCGTGGACCCCGCGAGCGCCGTCGTCTCCTTCACGATCTGCGTCTGGATGGTCTTCACCCGCCGGCTCAACACGCTGCTCAGCCAGCCGAGCAGCGGGGCGATCAGCAGATACGCGGGCGCAATCGCCCAGTGCACCGTGATGGCGTACACGCTCACGAAGAGCACGCCCACGAGCGTCGTGAACAGGAGGTTCACGAACATCGTGATGAACCGCTCGACGTCGCTGCGCACCTTCTGCAGCTTGCCGAGCGTCTCGCCGCTCCGCTGGTCCTCGAAGGTCTGGTAGGGCAGCGACAGTACATGGGCGATGCCATCGGTGTACAGGCGCGCGCCCACACGCTGCACGATCACGTTGACGCAGTAGTCCTGGAAGTTCTTGGCGATGCGCGACACCATCGCCACACCCATCGCCGCCAGCAGCAGCAGGCCCACACCGCGAAAGAACTCCTGCCGCGTGTACTGGTCGTACTTCGTCGCATAGTCGTCGATGACGTACCGGAAAATCAGCGGATCGAGCAGCGAGAAGATCTGGTTGACCGCCGCCAGAAAGAGCGCGAGCGCCACGAGCCCGCGGTGCCGGCGGAGGTACTGCATGAGGAGACGCATGGGGGGAGAATCTAGGAGATGCGAGATGCGAGATGTCCCCTTGCCACTGTCCTGCCTCCTCGCCAGCCTTCTCCCATGACCGAACCGATCAAGCCAGCCCTCCAGCCCTCCGAATGGGCTGCCATCATGGCCCGCGCCGAGGACCTCGTCGCCCTCCGGGAACAGGTGAAGGGCAGCCCCTTCTCGCCGCACGCCCTTGCCGCCCTCTTCCTTTACGACCAGCCCTTCGGCTTCACGCCGCAGGACGTGATCGACGAGCGGGAGGTGCAGGCCTACTGCGCCGCCATGGCCGCGAAGCATGCTGCCGCCGGCGAGAGTGCCACCGCCGAGACCTTCCGGCTGCTCGGCGAGCGCCACACCATTCGCGCGGACAAGCTCGCGGCGCTGCTGCCCCCGTTCGACGCCCCGGCGGGCGGCGAGGAGATGCCGAGGTAGTCAGTCCTACTGACATGCTGGCAGATGGCTGATGGCTCGCTCCTTCGCCTTCGCCTCCAGGTCCACTGTCGCCCGAACATCCCGCCAGGCATCCGGGACATCCGCCGGGTCGATGTAGTCGGCATGCGGACGCGGGTCGCGAGCAGCCCAGCCATCCCGCGGGGACGACAGGTGGAAGTAGGGCTCCTTCCCCACCCGCTCCCACGTCGCGATCGACGCCGCCGTCACCTCGGCGACCCCGGCCCCGTCCGGCAGGCAGCGGTGGTGGTGCGCGTCATAGATGAAGGGGACACCTGCCCGGTCGCACAGTGGCAGCAGCGCCACCGGTGCCCACACCCGGTCGTCGTTCTCCAGCGCCAGCCGCGAGCGCGCTGCCTCGCTCAACCGCTCGATGCCCTCGAGCAGGCGCGCACCGGCCGCCTCCGCGCCTCCCACCAGCCCGCCGCCGTGCAGGCAGATCGTGTCGGCTCCGATCAGCGACGCGATGCGACCATGATGGTCCATCTCCCGCACCGACGAGTCGACGACATCGGGGCGTGCGCTGCCGAGCACCACGAACTGGTCGGGGTGAAAGCTGAGTCGGATGTCGCGCAGCGCGGCCAGCGCGCGGGCCGCGGCATAGGCGCGCAGGATCGCCGGAGCGTTCGGCAGGTCTTCCACCACAAAGCCGACCGTGGGATGCGTCGCCAGCGGCACGAACTGGCTCGAGATCCGGAAGGCGCCAATCCCCAGCTCCGCGCACCGCTCGATGGCATGGAGGAGCGCGATCGCATTGGCGCCCACCACGTCGGCGAGGTACTGCTGGCGATCCTCCACCGACAGTCGCAGCACATACGTGGCGGTCGCCTGCCTGAAGCGAGGGCTTGCGTCGGTGAACTGGCAGCAGAGCCCCCAGCGGATGCCGCTGAGGGCTGGCGCGGTGGGACGGGGCGGCATCCATAACTGTAGCGTCGGGCGCCTTGAACCGCGGCACCCTCCGTGCGACCTTGCCACCGGCACTCCAGAATCCGATTCCAGCCGACCCCGCCATGGACGCACTTCCGCACTTCTTCGAGAACAACCGGCGCTGGGCCGCCGCGCACGTGGCGCGCAATCCCGACTTCTTCGAGCTCCTCTCCGAGCAGCAGGCACCGAAGCACCTATGGATCGGCTGTTCCGACAGCCGGGTGCCCGCCAATGATATCGTCGGCCTGCTGCCGGGCGAACTCTTCGTGCATCGCAACGTCGCCAACGTCGTCACGCACGCGGACCTCAACTGCCTCAGCGTACTGCAGTACGCCGTGGACGTGCTGAAGGTGGAGCACGTGATGGTGGTGGGACATTACGGGTGTGGCGGCGTCGCGGCGGCCTATCGCGAGATCAAGGCCGGCCTGGTGGACAACTGGCTCCGCTACGTGCAGGACGTGAAGGCCGCGCACCTTGGCGCCTTCGAGGGGCTCGATGAACACGGAGCGATCGCCCGACTGTGCGAGCTCAACGTACTCGAACAAGTGCTCAACGTCGGACGCACGACCGTGATCCAGGATGCATGGGCGCGAGGGCAGGCGGTGACGCTGCATGGGTGGATCTACGGGTTACGCGATGGGCACCTGCACGAGCTCACCGCGCCCGTGAGCGACGTGGACCGGCTGCGCGAGTTCGTTGCGCAGCTGCGCGCCACCTGACCGCCGTGATCCAGCGACTGCGCCGCTTCGTTCGCGGCGACGCGCCGCACCACGTCATCGGGTTCCGCGGCTACGGTACTCCCGACCGGCTGTACGTGCTCGCGCGTGCGCTCGCCGATGCCGGTCTCCTCGCGGCGGCCGAGGGGCATTCTCGATGGCGCAACCTTCGCGAGGCGGTGAAGCGCTTCAACGCCAGCCCGTTGCCGCACGCCCAGGTCGCCGCCACGATGGGCGACGTGACAGCCACGTTCCAGGCGGATGACGAAGGATTCGTCCATCACTGGCTCGAGTTGCCGGCACCCCTCACGACGACCGGCTGGCATGGCGTCGAGGTGGTGCTGGCCAGCGACCCGCCCGAGCGCGCGGGCATCGCGCACGTGCTCGTGCCCGCGAGCACGGCGCGCTTCGCCGTGATCAGCGACATCGACGACACGGTGCTGCAGTCGCGCGTGTCCACGCCGCTGAAGGCGGCACGGTTGATGTTCTTCGAGAACTCGCGCACGCGCCTCCCCTTCCCGGGCGTCGCGGCGTTTTATCGTGCGCTGGTCGACGGCCCCACTGGCAGCGACGGCAATCCCATCTTCTACATCTCGAGCAGCCCGTGGAATGTGCATGACGTGCTGGCGGACTTCCTCGATGCGCAGGGGATCCCGCTCGGGCCGCTGCTCCTCCGCGACTGGGACCTGTCTCGCTCGCTCGTGAAGCATTCCGGCCACAAGGCATCGCGCATCCGCGAGCTGTTCGACGCCTACCCGGCGATGTCGTTCATCCTCGTCGGCGACACGAGCCAGGAGGATCCGGAGATCTACGCCGAGGCGGTGCGGGAGCATCCGGGGCGCGTGCTGGCAATCTACATCCGTGACGTCGCGGCGAGTGAGGTCCGGCGGCAGGCGGTCGCGACGCTGGCAGCGGTGGTCGAGCCGGAGGGGATCTCGCTCGTGCTCGCGCCCGAGACCGTCACGATCGCGCAGCACGCGGCGTCGAAGGGATGGATCGATGCCGCGCACCTCCCCGACATCGGCGAGGAGAAGCGGGAAGACGAGGGCACGGTGGCGGGGAAGGAGGAGCCCCCGCAGCCCGAGTGAGACACCCGGACTAGACG
>JACDHQ010000484.1 GCA_013820975.1 Gemmatimonadaceae bacterium | reverse complement strand
GCTCGGGGTACGTGGTGCTCGGGGCGGAGGATCCCGATCCGTGGCTCCTCGTCACCAGCGCGTACCAGGCGGTGTGGTGCCGCAACGAGACGACCACCCGTCGCGACAGGGTCGAATCCCCTTCGGACGTCATCGCACGTGCCGGCGAACTCACCCGGAAGTATGTGGGACGTTCCGACGCCGTTGCGACCGTCAACGTTGCACGTCTGATGAGCGTCGGCGAACATGCCCGCTTCAGGGACGCATTCAGCGGCCTCCACGTCATCGATGCGACGGAGAGCTTCGATGCGCTTCGTCGAATCAAGACCCCCTTCGAGATCGCGGCGCTGCGTGATCACGGGTCGGTGCTCGACGCCAGTCTGGACGTGTTTCGCGATTGCGCGCACCCAGGCATGCGCTACTGGGAGGCCTGCGCCCGAACGGAAGCGTTCGTCAAGGCGAAGGGATCGTTCTGGGGGCGAACCAAGATCGCGCTCGACCTCACGCCATACACGGTTCCGGCACCGCGCGACCGCATCATGCGCGAAGAGGACGTCATCAACTTCGAGATCGTCTACGAGTCTCCCTGGGGGTACTGGCTTGAACTCACCACCGTCTTCTCGTTCCACGAACTCCCGGATGACGCGCAGTGTCTGCTGCAGGGGTACCTTCTGGCTGCCGAGGCCGCCGTGGCTGCCGCCAGGAGCGGGAATCGCTTCGCCGACGTCAAGCAGGCGACCGAATCCACCCTTCGCAGCCTCGGCCTCCCCGTAGCCGGTACCCATACGCCCGACTGCCACTCGATCGGTCTCGACGGGAGCGATGGTCCGAGTTCGGAGGAGGCGCCCGACTTCGAACTCGTCAATGGCACGGTGCTCTCGCTCCACCCAGGGGCGGTGCTCGAACGTGATCGCGGCATGCTGATCTCCGACAACTTCCTCGTGACGCCGGAAGGCGCCGAGCGGCTCTCGCCACACGACGCCGAGCGCTACCACATCGAGATCGATCGGAGTGGCCGGCCTTGAGTGCGTGCTCGACGGTCGATCTCCTCATCGTCGGGGGCGTGGTCCATACGATGGACCCACGCGACACGGTCATCCCCGATGGGGGCGTCGCCATCCGCGATGGACGCATCGTCGGCGTCGACGAGAGCCGTGTGCTTCGAGCGGCGCATCAGGCAAAGACGGTCGTCGAAACGAGCGGGTCGGTCATTCTCCCGGGTCTCGTCGACGCGTATGGTCACGCGGGCCACGGCCTCATTCGCGGCCTCTTCGATGCCAAGGCCGGCTGGCCCTCGGGTCGGCTCTACTGGCACGCGACCACGCTCGACTGGTGGTATGCGGAGTCGATGCTGTCGGCGACGGAGCGCCTGCGGTTCGGCGTCACGACCGGGCAGAGCATCGTCGGCGCCACGCCCGCGCGCATGGACAGCCCGGCGTTCGCCGAGCAGGTGGCACGTGCGTACTCGCGCGTTGGCGTCCGAGCCGTACTCGGTGTCGGTCCGCCCGATCCGGTCTTCTCGCACCTCGAGGAGCCTTGGTCGGCGAGCACTTTCGACGGCCGAGCGTGGACGACGCGGACGTTCAGCTACGAGGATGCCGTACGCAACTCCATCGACGTCATCGAGCGCTGGCACGGTGGCTCGAACGGCCTCGTGCGTGTGGCCTTGGCGCCCCCATACCTCTTCGGGCGGCACGTCGGGCACCGCAGGACCCCACACGATCTTCCCACCGCGGCCGACGCACGCGTGATGCTGGAACACGCGGCGGAGATGCGCGACGTCGCCGACCGATATGGCGTGATCGTGCACACGCACATGTTCGCCGGCTCCGTGGACTTCGCGCTCGAGCACTTCGGCGCAGCCGAGATCGACCGGCTCCTCGGACCGGACGTGGTCATCGCCCACGGGAACGGACTGAGGCCGCGAGAGGTCGAGATCCTCGGTGAGCATCGATGTAGCGTGGCGACCGTCGCCTATACGCACGAGAACGTCTGGTACGGCTTCGCACCCGTACCCGAACTCTTGGATGCCGGAGCGAACGTGGTCATCGCGACGGACGGCACGGCGCCCTACACGTCCTACGATCTGCTGCGGGAGCCGGCGCGCGCCCTGTGGCACCAGTGGATGAAGCATGGAAGGCAGGACGTCGTGTCGCACGCCAAGGCGCTGCGCATGATCACGATAGATGCTGCGCACGCGCTCGGCCTCGGCTCCGAGGTCGGATCACTCGAGGTCGGCAAGCGCGCCGACGTGATCGTTCTCGGCTTCGACCGGCCGCACTTGACTCCGATGACGTCGGTCGAGGTTCTCCTGACGCACTACGCGTCGGGACACGACGTCGATACGGTCGTGGTGGACGGCACCATCTTGATGCTCGAGGGGAAGATCACGAGCGTCGACGTGGCCGAGGTGCTGGCACGCGCGCGCGAGGAGGCCGAACTCGCCTTCGAACGCGCCGACGTCTCCCGGTACCGGCGCGACGGTGGCACCGCTGAAGGTGCATCCTAGGCGGGTCACCGGCGTCGCGTGTCGCTGCGTCGCGTCGATGACGGGGGAGGAGCACCGATGCGTCCAGCGCGCAATGTCCTACTTCTCCACCGAACTCAACACACCCCCCCGATGCGCGATCCCCTCCACCCGCGGGACGTCGAGCACGAACGCGATCCCCTTGCCGGGCTCGTCGAGTCGGCCGGCGCTGACCATCGCGTCGAGGATCGTGTCGGTCTCTTCGCGTGGGATGAGCACCAGGAGCACGTCCTTCTCCGGTTCGATCGGCACGCCCAGGAAGTGCGCCGACTCGTGGATCCCGGTGCCG
>JACDHQ010000483.1 GCA_013820975.1 Gemmatimonadaceae bacterium | reverse complement strand
AGAACGAGTTCCGCTACCGTCCCGCGCAGGATCGGACGTCGATCCAGCGCTTCGGCGAGTTGACGGCGGCCGAGATCCTCCAGTCGCTGCTGCCGCTGTTCATCATCATGCTGGCGTTCCCGGCCTTTGCGGGGGAGCGCGAGGCCGGCACGCTCCGCCAGGTGCTGAGCCTCGGGGTCACGCGGCGGGACCTGCTAGCCGGCAAGGCCCTCGGTGTGGCGGGCGGCATGGCGCTCGTGCTCGTGCCTGCCACCATACTCGGCATCCTCGCGCTCGCGTTGACATTTGACGGCGGCCTTCTGGCGGGAAGCGTTTCGAGGAGCGCCCTGCTCGCCGCGGCGTACCTGCTCTATTTTGTCGTCTTCATCGCGCTGTCTTTGGCCGCCTCGGCCTGGTTCCGATCGTCGCGGCTGGCGCTGGTCGCGCTGCTGGCCTTCTGGATGATCAATGCGCTGGTGGCGCCACGTCTCGCGTCGGACGCGGCGGGCGCCCTGCACACCCTGCCCTCCGCCATCGAGTTCCGTGCCGCCATGGACAGGGATCTCTCCGACACGCGCGAGGTCGAGCGGCGGGTCGCAGAGCGGCGCGCCGAACTGCTCCAACAGTACAACGCGGACAATCTGGACGCCGTCCCGATCGGCTTCAGCGGGATCTCGCTGCAGGAGGGTGAAGAGCACGCGAACCAGGTCTTCGACCGGCATTACGGCCGGTTGTTCGAAATCTACGAGCGCCAGAACGCGGCCATGCGGTGTGGTGGTCTCGCCGCGCCGCTGCTGGCTATGCGGTCGCTGTCGATGGGCCTGGCCGGCACGGACCTGGATCATCACCGGCAGTTCGTCGCGGCGGCCGAGGACTACCGCCGCGAGATGCAGGGCATGCTGAACGCCGACATCGTCCTGCACCAGCGGCCGGGACGCGTGTACCTGGCTGGGGCCGATCTCTGGAGCCGCGTGCCCGAGTTCGTCTACGTGACGCCATCCGCGGGCTGGGCAATGCGGCGCCAGGCGCTCAGCCTCGTGCTCCTCGCCGGGTGGGCCGTGCTGGCCGCCCTGCTGGCACTGATCGCGGTCCGCACCACGAGAGCCATCTAATCATGTTCGCTCGCATCCTCCGTCACGACTGGCGCATGCTGCGCGCCGACCTGGCCATACTTGCCGTCGCGGTGATTTTTGGCACCGCAATTGCCCTGGCGCTGGCCAATGGCGCCGGATGGACGGCCGGCCGCGAGGCCGTCCTCGCGGGAGCGCTGGCCGAGGAAGAGGAGCGCTTCGCGGAGCTGCAGGCTGAGATTCACCACCTGGAGCGGGACGGCGGCCGTGTCTCTCCGTTTCGCGATCCCCGCAATCCGTCCACGCTCGGGCACTCGCGCGGCGGCCGTTATGCCGTCATGCCACCCGGCCCGCTCGCGGCGGTTTCGATCGGGCAGAGTGACCTCCTGCCGTCGTACTACCGGATGTCGATGGAGGCCCGCGAGTTGATGGCCTCCGCCGCCGAGCTCGAAAACCCGCACCGCCTGCTGGCCGGCCGGTTCGACCTCGCCTTCGTCATCATCTACCTCTATCCGCTGCTCATCCTCGTGCTCGGCTACAACCTGTTGTCGGCGGAGAAGGAGCAGGGCACGCTGACGCTGACGCTCTCGCAACCGGTGCGGCTGCGCACGATCGTCGCGGCGAAGGTGATCCTGCGAGGCGCCGTGCTGCTGGGTCTCGCGGTCGCGCTCTGCGCGCTCGGCTTGGTCCTCGCGCGCACCGGTACCGGCGACGGTACGTGGCTGCCGCGCCTGGCGCTCTGGTGCCTTGTCGTCGCGGCGTACGGCGGCTTCTGGTTTGCGCTTGCAGCGCTGATCGCGTCATTCGGCCGGCCGTCGGCCACCAACGCCATGGTGCTCGCGGGCGCCTGGCTCGTGCTCGTCGTGATCCTGCCGGCGTCGCTCAACCTGGCCGTGACGACGTTTCATCCCGTGCCGTCGCGGGTCCAGATGATCCAGGCCATTCGTCTGGCGTCGGACGAGGCCACGGCCGCGGGCAGCCGGGTGCTCGCGCAGTACTACGAGGATCATCCTGAGCTGGCGGCGGACACGACGGAGCGGGCGATGACCGACTTCAGCCTGATCCGCGTGGCGGTCAACGACGAAGTCGAGCGGCAGGTCCAGCCGGTCGTGCTGCGCTACCACACGCAGCTCGAGGCCCAGCAGCGCGCCGTCTCGCGCCTCCGGTACCTCTCACCCGCCATCGTGGCCCAGGACGCGATGAACGACATCGCGGGCACCGGCACCGCGCGTCACCGGCATTTCGTGGCGCTGGTGGACGACTACCACCGCGAATGGCGGGAGTTCTTCGTGCCGCTCATCTTCCAGCGCGCGCGGGTGACCACACCTGAGACGATTCCCCGATTCGCCTTCCGCGAGGAGCCGTTCCGTGGCGTCGTGGCGCGAACGCTGACGGGCGTGGCGGCGCTCGCGCTTCCCGCGGGCCTGCTCGCGTGGGCGGGCCTCCGCCGGCTGCGCCGGTTCCCGGTGACGGCGTAACGGGCGAATGCGCGGCCCTGCCTCAGTCGCGCGCGCGCCTACGCGCGTGCAAGCCGTCCGTGCTCGTCGCAATGCCCGCTGTGCGGGTGGTGCAGGTGATCGCCGACCCTGTGCGTCTCAGCGGCGCCAGCCCTTGGAGACCTTGTCGAACATCGTGCGGCGGACCCGCTCGAAGCGGTGGCGGTCGTGTGGCCCGGGCAGGTCGGCCTCGTCGTGCCACTGGTCGCCGTAGCCGACGTAGATCGCCGTCCCAGGGCGTGGCGTGTAGCCGT
>JACDHQ010000482.1 GCA_013820975.1 Gemmatimonadaceae bacterium | reverse complement strand
CTATCCACTCGACTCCATCATCGCGATCGGCATGGTCATGCGACCAGGCAATACCTTCGACCTAGGCGGCTACCGCGGCGGTTATCGCCTCGACCAGGTTCGCCTCACCTCATCGCGGGGCGACGTCGTGCCGCTCGACACGGTCCCGCAGCGATGGTGGCAGGATTCATCCGCTTCAAACGGCGAGCGTCCCGGCCCTGCCCAACTGAGCCTGTTCACGCGCAATCCGTTCGGTATCGCGAACGCGTTGCCCGCGTCGGAAACGCTCGATACGCTCATCGGGTCAGTCCTGGAGGACATCTGCGCCGCCGTTCCCAAACCGCAGGACCACCTCTTCGCCTTCGCGCAAGGTCACGTCGGTACCGAGGGTCCGTGGCAGCTCGACGGAACCCCGTGTTCGCGCGACGCCACCGCGCGGCGTGGCGGCGCGAGCGCTCCGACACTTTGGGTGAAGCCTCAAGGTTCGCGCGCAGGCATGCCGCGATGCGAACACGCCTTCGTCGCTGGTCAACGCGTTTCGGTCGTAACATTGTCACCGGACCACGGGACGGCGAGCGACGACACTTCTCATGGCACCGAATGGCCGGGGTTGCGTTTCGAGCATGCGGGCATCGCCCCAGGATCCGATGTCCATCTTTTGTTCATGGTCGCGTCGACGAGCGACGATGTCCTCGACGGTGTCGACCAGGCATGGCAAGTCACCGCAACCACGGCTTCGGTAGAACACTGGCCACAGCAGCATTGGTACGACGCGGGATACCAGGATTGCGCGTCATGGGTGTCGAGCGTTGCGGCCTTCAACGATCTTTCGACATCCGAGCGGCCGAGCGGGATTCGGCTCCTTCAACTCACCGTGCCGCTGCCGGCCTCTGACAACCTGGACGCTGTGACGGCGTTCACGTTGTCCCTTGATCCCGAGTGGGCTCTCGGCGTAATGACGCCGGATGATCGCTTCCTAGCGCACCTGTTCGCCGTGCGGCTGACACCGATTGCCGAAACCGAGCGTTACGACGAGCAGTCGAACGCGCGAGACGAGCGCTTGCGCGAACTCAGCGATTACCTTGATGGCGACCTCGCCAACGATGTGCTCCTGCTCGACCCAAATACGCTTTACTCGCTCGCCGTTGGTTACACCGTGATGTCCGGCGAGCTCGGGCAACAGGCAAAGGAGCTGGGGCCTGCGGAGCAAGTGTTCAGATTCACCACGTCGGCCCACCCGCCGCGCAACCTTGCGCCATACGTGATCACGAGCTACCCCCAAAACGGCGAACGCCACCACGTCTTCGAGGATGCGCCGGGCATCGCACTGCGCTCGACCGACATCCTGCGCATCCTCACCAAGTACGGCGCGCGCCTCAAGGTGACGATCACTGATGACGGCGGTCACGGCGTCACCGACAAGCATAGGGCACTGGACTGGACCGCAGGCGTCGTGTTCGACCCTGAAGAGCTCCTGGATCCCTCAGAGCCCCCGGCAGGCATCGAGCGCCTCGCGTCATTCGACGGCGCGCCGTCGCCTGCCCTGGCAGCCGCGCGAGCCGCGGTGAACGCACTCGGTTGCGTCGACGTCTCGCGGTCGTTGCCTCAGCGGGCGCTCTGGATCGGCTTCGACGTTATGCTCGTCCCGCTCTCGGCGTACTCGATACGGATCGTGCTCTTAGACGCCAACGGCCAGCCATGGTCGTTCGCGGCCGAACGCGACGGGCCGGATGGCGACGAGTCGACCGTTTTCCGGTGGCGTTTCACGACGTCGGCCTACGCGGGCACGAGAGAGCATGCGCGCGCCATCGCTGCGGCGCCGACGGCGCATCGGCTTCTCGAGCAGCCGCTGGTCGTCCCGGACGCGGCGCATCACGATCACCTGACCGTCGTCACCGACAAGCGGCTCGAGGACATCGTTGCGAACGCCGTTGGCGCGCGCCTCGCCCCGACGGCCGAACCCCGCCTCATCGTGTTGTGGGCGTCGACCGACGAGCAGGTGCGACCGTACGCCGTGCTGGTGACCAGCCCGGAGCCGCTCCTGCGGCGCATGCGGTTTCCGCTGCTTGGCGCAGCGACTGCCACCGAAGGTGAGGCGGGCGGCGCGTCGTCGCAGGTGGCAACGCGAATCCTGAGTGCTCCAGTCGTCGCAAGCGGAGGTTCCGGGATTCGAACATTCGTGTCGACGGGTGGCTTCGCGGTGCTGATCGACCTCGCGGAGGTGAGCGTCGACGCCGACGTGACGCTCGCGTTGCGAGACAAGTCGATCCCTGCCGTTCATCGGACGCTCGCCGAGCCAGCACCAGAGATCATCACGCTCACCGCGGCGCAGTTGCGCGGTCGGCAGCGGCCGCCCGAGGCGGCGCGACCGAACGGAGGGCCCCATGCCACCTAGATTGGACGCCCGCATGGCGTTGTTCCTATACCACGGTTCCCTCGGCGATCAGGTCGAAGATTGCGATTCCGTCTTCGGTGTCTGGAAGCGTGGGCTGGGCAAGTCTGATGTGCACGGCCTCGCCGCGGTGCACTGGACGGCCGATCCAACCCTGGGCTTGCCCGTGGCCCCCTTCCGAGTCGCGATCATGCATGAAGGGTTCGTAGCCTCCCGGTTAGATCTGTTCCATGTCGACCTCAACCTCACGCCGAGGACGGGGCACCGCATCGACATGCGTCCGTACGCGCGCTGGGACGACGGGATCTTTGTCGTGTTCTGCCACTGCGAAGCGACGAACCCTGACGACGACGAGGTGGCCGTGTACGCCGTCGACGATCTCCAGCGCGAGATCCCAGGTTCGCGGCGCATCGTCGCGTCCGGCGGGCCCGTACCACACCTCTTC
>JACDHQ010000050.1 GCA_013820975.1 Gemmatimonadaceae bacterium | reverse complement strand
GCGCGGTCCCGGGCGCAACGCGCGGCGCAGGCGGGAGCGCGCGCAGGCGGGCCTTCAGCGCCTGGAACGACGGCACGTCGGCGGTGAGCGCATCGAGCCGCTCTGCCGGCATCGCATCGATGATGGCCTGTGTGCGCCGCACGCGGTCTTCCTCGAGGGGGTGCGACGCGAACCAGTCGTCGAGGATCGTCGGCTGCCGCTGGCGCTCCTGCAACAGCGTCTCGAAGAAGGTCGGAATGCCGCGCGGCGAGATCCCGGTTGCCATCACCGCGACGATGCCGGCGCTGTCGGCTTCTGCTTCATCCGCACGGCTGTGCTTCGCGAACCACGCCGCACCCGCCACGTTGATCGCCACGTTCGCCAGCCCACCGTCGCAGAGGCTCGTGATCACGCAGATGACCGTGACGACGCCAGTGGCATTGCCCCGCTTCTCCATCTGCTCGGCGCTGTGGCGCAGCACCACGTGGCCGATCTCGTGCCCGACCACCCCGGCCAGCTCGTCGAGTCGCTCGGCGCGGTCGATCAGCCCGCGGTTGATGTAGATGAACCCACCCGGCACCGCGAACGCGTTGACCTCCGCTGCGTTGACGACGTGGAACTCCCACGGCAGGTCGGGGCGCGAGGTGCGCGACGCGATGTCGCGCCCGAGGCGGGAGACGTACTCGGTGATGGCCGGGTCGGTGACCATCGGGAGCTGCTGGGCAATCTCGGCGGCGTACTCGCGCCCCATCTGCACCTCCTCGTCCTCGCTGACCGAGCAGGCGGCAAGGAAGGGAAGGAGGGCGGCGATGGCGGTGGCGATCCGGCTTGTGATCCGGGGGCGGATGTTCATGGCATTAAGTTGCACTGATGTCGGGCTCCCGTCAGGACCCTGCCCCTAGGGGGGGCGCGCTTCCGTTCGAGGTCCGGAGCTCCGCGATGCATGGCCGCGGCGCGT
Source organism: Gemmatimonadaceae bacterium (assembly GCA_013820975.1). Lineage (GTDB taxonomy): Bacteria > Gemmatimonadota > Gemmatimonadetes > Gemmatimonadales > Gemmatimonadaceae > JACDHQ01. The sequence continues at coordinate 8,099 of JACDHQ010000050.1, read as the reverse complement.
TCGCGACGCAGCGCATCCTCGAAGGTACCCGCATCATCGAGTATGCGGGGGAGCGCATCGCGCCGGCCGAAGCCGACCGGCGCGATCCCGACGGCCGCCCCGGGCCGCACCACACCTTCCTCTTCGCCATCGACGACGACATCGTCATCGACGCCGGGGTGGGCGGGAACGAGGCGCGGTGGATCAACCACTCCTGCGATCCCAACTGCGACGCCGTGGTCGACGACCAGCGGATCTGGATCGAGGCGATCCGAGACATCGCGCCGGGGGAGGAGCTGGCCTATGACTACGCCTACGAACTCCCGGAGCGTCACACCCCCGCGGCGAAGAAGATGTATCCGTGCTCGTGCGGGGCAAGGAAGTGCCGTGGGACGATACTGGCGAAAAAACGGTAGGGAGTCGGGGGTTGGGGGTTTGGGGTAGGGAGCACCTTCCCGCACCCCTCATCCCTCATCCCGTAGTTCCCGCACCCCTCCTCCCTCATCCCGAACCCCGTGACTCACCCTCTGCGCTGTTCCAACATCACCACCGCCGGCGAACGCCGCCGCCGCGCGAGCGGGATCGCCGCACTTGCTGCGGGAGTCATCGTCGCCGCGGGACTCGCCTGGGGCGGTGCGCCGTCGGTGGCCTGGTTCGCGATCTTTCCCTTCATCGCATTCGCTGCGTTCGGGCTGCTGCAGGCGCGCGCCAGGACATGTGTCGTGCTCGGCCTGCGCGGGACGGAGGAGGTCGAAGGGGGCGGATGGCGCACGGTGCAGGACGAGGCGGTGCGGGCCCAGGCCCGCCGGCAGGCGATGGCGGTACTCTGGAAGGCACTCGCGATCGCAGTGGCGGTCACGCTCGTTGCGGTCATCGTGAGCGGGATCGCAGTCTCCAGCTGATCCCCGCCGCGCCGGCTCCCGCGCAAGGCTCTGCGACGGGCTGGCGCCTACCCCTGCTCCAGCAGCCTCTTCATCGCATCGAGCCGCTCCTTCCAGTGCGCCTTCACCCTCGCGACATCTGCCTGCTGCAGCTTGCGGTGCTCGACCGACACCGCGGACTTGCCCGGTCCCTTGTCGGTGAACCACGCCTGCACGTCGGTCCCGTCGTCCCAGGTGATGTGCATCGACCTCGACGCAGTGGCCTTGCGCACGGTCAGGTGGTCGGGGAGCCAGCGCCGCCTCGTCTTCGCATCGTCCCATGCGTGCCACAGGGCGTCCACCCCGACGTTGATCGTCTTCGACGCGCTGGCGCCGAATCCCTTCGTCGTCTCGTTGACCTGGCGCAGCCCGCGTGCGCGTTCGTAGCCGACGGTGACGGTCTGCTGCCACCACGGGCCGATGGTGAATTTCCCGGCGATCACTGAAACGATGTCACCATGGCTCATCGCGGCGCACCCTTCGGCGTCGAGCGCCGTGATCCATTCCTCCCACGACCTGCCCGTCTTCGCCGACACGGATTCATCGGTGACCGGCGGCGTCCAGTCGGCGGCGGGACGCGCTGAGCCGCGCGACACGGCAGCGGCGGGACGTGAACGAGCGGGCATGACGACTCCCGGGTGAAGGGTGCGTTCAAGCTACGCGCCGTCCCTTCGCTCGCCAGCGTAGCCCGCTATGGCGTTCCCGGCTGCACGGTGATCACGGACCGCGCCGAAACCGTCGCGTCGCCCGCTGCGGTGACGGTCACCGTCGCGCTCCCCGTTCCGATGGCCGTCACCAGCCCCGTCTGGGACACCGACGCCACGCCAGCCTGGTTGGTGCTCCAGGTGTATGGCCCGATCGCCCGGGTCGTGTTGAGCGTGAGCTGGGCCGTCTGTCCCGGCGTGAGCGAGAGCGTCGGCGGCGTCACGTTGAAGGTGGACGAGCCTCCGGAAGGATCTCCAACCGTCCCGACCAGCGGGTTGGCGCGCTCGTCGCAGGCGCCGGCCATGGCCAGTGCCGCGAACCCGAGTACCACGAGAGATGTGCGTCGCATGGGGGCAGGACAAGCAGGTTGCGTGCACGCCCGCTTCGCATCTCATCGAACATCCGGCCGAGCCCGCCACCCAGGCCGGTCATGATGCCAGAGGTGTCGTATTGAGGTGTCGTCTCACGGCGGCGAGTCGCATCCTCGTCCCGAACCGCCAACTTGGATTGCCGTTCATCGGCGGCGAGGAGGACCCGCCCCACAGCACCCCCCTTTAGATTCAGTGCGACCCGAAGCGCCACGAGGGAACCGTCATGAGCGATCGCAGCCATACACCCGGACACGAGCTCGCCGACGTCGAGGCCCGCCTGCGGGAGATGCGCCGCCGGAAGAAGGTGCGGTGGACGATGTCGCAGGAAACCGCCGAGATGGCCATCGCCGCGTTGGCCATGGAGCGCGATCTTGCCCCCGCGAGAAAACCGCCGGCCAAGTCGCGCCGGCGGAGGCGACGCAAGAAACTGCTGTAGGGAGCAAGGAGATGGGATTGGAACCGCAGCTCGACTCGCTACCCCCGACCCCCTACTTCAACAGCTGTTTAGCGATGGTCTGTAACTGCATGTTGGACGTCCCCTCGTAGATCGCGCCGATCTTCGCATCGCGATAGAACTTTTCGGCCGGGTAGTCCTTCGTGTAGCCGTAGCCCCCGAACAGCTCGAGGCAGATCGACGTCGTGCGCTCGGCCACCTGCGACGAGAAGAGCTTGGCCATCGCCCCGATCGTCACGATGTCCTCACCGGCGTCCTTCATTCGCGCGGCGTTGTACACCATCAGGCGCGCTGCCTCGGTCTCGGTTGCCGCCTGCGCGAGTTGGAACTGGACGCCCTGGAATTCGGCGAGCGCCTTGCCGAACTGCTTGCGCTCCTTGATGTACGCCGTCGCTGCGGCGATCGCCCCTTGGGCAACGCCGATCATCTGCGCGCCGATCCCCACGCGGCCGCCATTGAGCGTGTCGATCGCGATCCTGTACCCCTGGCCAACGGGGCCGAGCACGTTCTCCTCGGGCACCTCGACGCCGTCGAGGATGAGCTCCGTCGTGCTCGATGCGCGGATGCCGAGCTTGTCCTCCTTCTTGCCGACGCTGAACCCCGGGAATCCGCGTTCGACGATGAAGCCGGTGATCCCCTTGTATCCCGCCTCCGGATTCGCGTTCGCGAAGATCACGAACACCTCCGCCTCGGCGCCATTGGTGATCCACATCTTGCGGCCGTCGAGGATCCACTTGCCGTCCGCCTTGCGCGCGCGCGTGGCGAGTGCGAATGCATCGGACCCTGATCCCCCCTCGCTGAGGGCGTAGGCGCCCACCTTGCTCGCCGACTGGCCAGTGAGCTGCGGCAGGTACTTCGCCTTCTGCTCGTCGCTGCCGTAGGTCGCGATGGGATAGATGGCGAGCGTGTTCTGCACGTCCACCTGGATCGCGGCGGCGGGATCGACCTTGGATATCTCCTCGACGGCGAGCGTCACCATCATGAGCGAGCCACCGGCACCGCCGTACTCCTCGGCGACCTCGATGCCCATCAGCCCCATCTCGAAGCACGACTTCGTGAGGGCCGGGTCGATCTTCCCTTCCTTCTCCATGGTCATCACGCGCGGCCGCACCTCCGACTCGGCGAAGCCGGCGACGGCGTCGCGGAACATGAGTTCTTCGTCGGACAGCGTGGTGAGGGCGGGGCGGGGGGCGTCGGTCATCGTCAGGGTCGCTGGGGAGTGGCGTCGTGGGCGGCTCGTTCAAGAATAATGGGGTTGCCCCGCCGTGGACCTCCTTCGGGGGCGCTCACGCCGCCGGCAGCGAGAGCGTGAAGGTGCTTCCGCCGCCGACTTCGCTCTCAACCGAAAGCTCGCCCCACATGCCGCGAGCGAGGTCGCGGCTGATCGCCAGGCCCAGACCCACGCCGGCCTCGGGCCGGTTGAGGGAGCGTCCCACCTGCATGAACGGGTCGAAGATGGCCTCGAGCTTTTCCGGCGGGATTCCCCGGCCGTCATCCTCGACGCTGAGCAGGATGCGGTCGCCCACGGGCTCGCAGGCCAGGGTCACCGTGCCGCCACGATCGGTGAACTTCACGGCGTTGGACACGAGATTCAGTATGATCTGCCTCACCCGCTCGTCATCTGCCATCAACACCAACCCGGGGTCGCACTCCCTGATCGCGTACGCGATGCCCTTGCCGCTCGCGATCGGCGCGATGAGGGTCTCCACGTCGCGCAGCAATGGCAGCACCTGCACCGGGCTGCGATCGAACTCCATGCGTCCGGCCTCGAGCCGTGCATGGGTGAGGATGTCGTTGATCAGCGTGAGGAGGTGCCGCTGGCTCGCGTGGACCCGGTTGAGCGCATCGCGCTGCGCCTCGGTCACGGGGCCATGAATCTCCATGTTGATGAGTTCCACGTACCCGCCGATCGCGTTGAGCGGCGTGCGCAACTCGTGGCTCATCGCCGCGAGGAACTCCGCCTTGGCGCGGTTCGCCTGCTCCGCTTCGCGCCGCGCCTCCTCCGCGTCACCGAGGAGACGCTCGACCTCGAGGCGGGCCTTCACCTGGGCCGTGACGTCGACGCCGTGCGCGATCACGCCGGTTCGCGATCCATTCGCTTCTACGAACGGGATGTACATGAAGTCGAGAAAGGCGCGCTCGAGCGGTGCGCCCTGCGTCTGCTGCAAGTCGATCGCCTGCTCGCGGCCGACCACCGGCACGCCGGTCTCCAGCACGCCGTCGAGCAGCTCGATGAACCCCTGCGCCACGACCTCGGGTAGCGCCTCGCTCACCGGCTTGCCGATGACGTCGCGATGGCCCACCAACTGATAGTAGCTGTCGTTCGCCATCTCGAATACGTGATCCGGCCCACGAACCACCGCGAGAAAGAAGGGCGCCTTGTTGAACACGTAGGACAGCCGTGAGCGCTCGACATCGAGCTCGGCGAGCAAGCGGTCACGCTCGGCCTGGACAGAGCGCGCCCGGACCTGTGCCGTCGTCTCGAAGCAGTTGATGAGCACGGCGCCGACCTCCCCCGACTCGATGCGCACCGGGCTGTACGAGAAGGTGAAGGAGGCATCTTCAAGCACCCCGTGCCGATCCACGCGAAGCATGAGGTCCTCGAAATAGACGGTCTCCCCCTGCATCACGCGCGCGAACAGCGGCTCCACTTCGCTCCGGATCTCCGCCCAGCTGACCAGCACCGGCGCGCCGAGCCCCGCCGGATGCTTGTCGCCCATGATGGTCCGGTACGCATCGTTGTAGATCTGCCTGAGCTCCGGCCCCCAGCAGAGATTCATCGCGATTCCCTGATGCGCGACCAGCGCGGCAGCGGCCTTCAGGCTCTCGGGCCAGGTCTCCACCGGTCCAAGCGGTGTCTCGCCCCAGTTCTTCGCTCGGCAGAGCGGCCCCATCTCGCCCTGGGCGGGGAAGATGGAGTCAGCGAGGGAGCTGCTGCGCGGTGCGTTGTCTGTATCCATCGTCATCCATTTGCTCGTTGGCGGCCATCACGGCCGTCGAGTAGCATACAGGCAGGTCGCCGGCGCTGCCACACCGGCCACGTGCTCGCCGTCAAAATCACACCCTCTCCCGCTCGCATGCCAAACGCATCCCTGCGTATAGCCGTCGGCGTTGCCCTCCTCGGCAGCGCTTCCAGTGCGATGGCCCAGTCCGTCCAGCCGCTCGCTGCCGAGCGGACGGTCGATTCACGAAGCAAGTCGCCCCGGGCTGCGGCCCTGCTCCGGGAGCCCGCCTCCCCGATGGTCGACGTGATCTCGCGATGGGTTGCCGATCGGGGAACCCTCCTGCGCCGATACGACGTGCCCTGGTCGGCGGAGCGCCGCACCCGCATGCGCGAGTTCCACGCCGGATGGCGCGCGCAGCTCCGCGAGATCGATTTCAGCGCACTGGGCCGCGAAGGGCAGCTGGACTACCTGCTGCTCGACAACCGCCTCCAGCACGAGCTGGCACTGCTCGAGCGCGAGCAGCGCGAGGCGGCCGAAATGGCGCCGTTGATGCCGTTCGCCGATTCGATCGCCGCCCTGCAGCTCGCCCGGCGGCGGCTGGAGACGCTCGACCCTGCACTTGCGGCGCGACAGCTCGATGCGCTCACGCGCGAGATCACCCGGGTGCGGCTCGGCGTCGAGCGCGGGATGCGCGATACTACTGGCGCCGCGCGACGCCCGACGGCGGGGGACAGCGTCCGGGCGATCACGCGTCCCACTGCCGTCGTCGCCTTCCGCACGATGAACGCGCTCGACGACGTGCGCCGCACGCTCGAGGGATGGCAGCGCTTCTATGCCGGCTACGACCCGATGTTCACCTGGTGGACCTCGGCCCCCTACGCCCGCGCGGACTCGACGCTGCGCGCCTACACGCGCTTCATGCGCGAGACGGTGGTGGCCATCCGCCCGGGGCAGCAGGAGCCGATCATCGCCGACTTCATCGGCGCGGCCGGGCTGGCCGACGACCTCCGCAACGAGATGCTCCCCTACGGCCCCGAGGAGATGATCCGCATCGCGGAGCGCGAGTTCGCGTGGAGCGAGGCAGAGATGAAGCGCGCATCGCGCGAGATGGGATTCGGGGACGACTGGAAGGCAGCGCTCGAGAAGGTGAAGACGCTCCATGTGGAACCGGGACGCCAGACCGACCTCGCCCGCGAGCTCGCGCACGAGGCGGTCGCGTTCCTCGAGGCGCGCGACCTCGTCACCATCCCGCCGCTCGCGAAGGAAGTGTGGCGCATGGAGATGCTGTCGCCCGAGCGGCAGCGGGTCGCTCCCTTCTTCCTCGGCGGCGAGCAGCTGCTCGTGGCGTTCCCCACGGCTGAGATGTCGCACGACGAGAAGCTCATGAGCCTGCGCGGCAACAACCGCCACTTCTCCCGAGCCGTGGTGCACCACGAGCTGATTCCGGGGCACCACCTGCAGGGGTTCATGTCGCAGCGCTACCAGGAGCACCGCCGCGCCTTCTCGACCCCGTTCCACACGGAAGGCTGGGCGCTCTACTGGGAGATGCTGCTCTGGGACCAGGGATTTGCGCAGTCGCCGGAAGACCGCGTCGGCATGCTCTTCTGGCGGATGCACCGCTCGGCGCGGATCATCTTCTCGCTGCGTGCGCACCTCGGGACGATGTCACCCGAGGAGGCGATCGACTTCCTCTTGGACCGCGTGGGACACGAGCGTGCCAATGCAGAAGCCGAGGTGCGCCGGTCCTTCAATGGCACGTATCCGCCGCTGTACCAGGTGGCGTACATGCTCGGCGGGCTGCAGTTCCGGGCGCTGCACGCGGAGCTGGTGCAGCCGGGGCGGATGACGAACCGCGATTTTCATGATGCCATCCTGCAGGGCGGGCCGATGCCGGTCGAGCTCGTGCGTGCACGGCTGATGGGGCTGCCATTGCCGCGGGACTATCGGGCGGGGTGGCGCTTCGCGGACAGATGATGGTGGTCGGCGCAGGTGAGAGGGTTGTGCGACGAGCCCCTATCCGTGGACGACGATGGTGCGGATTGTGAGCGGTGTGAACTGCAAAAAGCAACGGGGACGCGGATCGGGCGGATGACGCGGATGGACGCTGATCGACTCCGTGAACGGGGACGACGCGCGGCGCGGGCCCGTCGTTCAGCTTCTTGTTGAAAAAAACAGAAAACATGCAAGGGAAAAGACAAGGGTTCCTGGCGCGATCATCTCACGGGGCGCCTTGTCCAGATCCGCGTCCATTCGCGTCATCCGCATGATCCGTGTCCCTTGAGGCGGCCCGGGCGCAAGAAATCCTGATCCGTGTCCCTCGAGCCGGCCCCGGCGCACCGATCCTGATCCCGTGCCGCCCCTCGGCTCCCTGCCTAAATTCCAGGATGCACACCAGGAAAGCGACAGCCTTCGACGCGGCGGAGGTCAAGGAGCTCATCGACAGCTATGTCCAGAGCGGGCTGCTGCTTGCGCGCACCGAGGAGTTCATCGTCTCCAACGCCCACCACTTCATCGTGGCCGTCGACGACAACCGTCGGATCGTGGGATGCGTGCACCTGGATGAGTACGCGCCGAGCCTCGCCGAGCTGCGGTCGCTGGCGGTGGCGCCGAACACCCAGGGAAAGGGGGTGGGGCGCACTCTGGTGGATGGGACCGAACGATTCGCGCGGTCGCGCGGCTACGCGACGCTCTTCGCGGTGAGCAACGATGACGCGTTCTTCAGGCG
>JACDHQ010000481.1 GCA_013820975.1 Gemmatimonadaceae bacterium | reverse complement strand
GACCCCAGACTCGGTCCCAAAGCCCGCCGACTCTGACCCCAGACTCCGACCCCCTACTCCCTACCGCCCTAACGGTCCTGGACTTGCGGCTGCCCTGAATTGCGGCGGGGCACCCTTGTGAATAAATTCACGAGGTCCCCGGTATCCGGCGACGGCACCCATCGCGGCGCCAGGCACACTCAGGCACGACCCTTCTGGAGGCTCCAACGAAATGCGGTTCTCAGCACTGGCACTCTTCGCAGGCGCGATCGCCCTCGGCGCATGCAGCGGCGGCGATGCGAACAACAATGCAGCAACTCCGACTGACACCGCGGGCGTAACGACGCCGGCCGGCGGCGCTGTTGGCACCGGCACCGCGATGCCGGCCACCGGCACCACCCACACCGTCAACATGGTCGTCACCGCCACTGGCGAGTATCGCTACGAGCCGGCCGAGATCACCGTCAAGCAGGGCGATGCGATCAAGTGGGTGATGGTCTCCGGCGGCCCGCACAACGTGGCGTTCACGAACGTCCCCGAGGCGGCCAAGGGTCAGCTCACGGCCAACATGCCGAACCAGCTTGGCGAGCTCTCGAGCCCGATGTTCATGAACCCGGGCGAGGAGTACACCGTGTCCTTCGCCGGCATCCCGGCTGGCACGTATGACTACGTCTGCACCCCGCACCTCGCCCTCGGCATGACGGGCAAGGTGACGGTTACTCCGTAACCGCTATCAGCTATCAGCTATCGGCTATCCGCTTGTTCGGATGGCGCCGGTCCGCTTCGCGGGCCGGCGCTTTTCCGTTGAAAACACGAGCTCGGCCCCGATTCGCCAGGATTACTCCGGATTGCGCCCTTGGAGGGCAGACAGTCCATCGCCACATGGACCAGATCCGGCCGTCTCCGGGAGATCCGGGCCGGTTCAGTTGCAGGGCTGATAGCCGATAGCTGATAGCTGAGCCGATGGCCGCTGGTTTCAGACTTGCTCCTACCGACCCTCACTCAGCTCAGAGAGATTCGAGGGACATGGGTACATCGTTCCGCCGCGAGCCGCGGCGCTCCAATACACGACGCACCTTCTTCGGCGCCACCCAGGCGGCCTGGATGGGCGCGCGCGCCCGCAACGCGCTGCGGCGCCCGGTGTTCATCGCTGCCGTCAGCATCGCCGTCTTCGCCATCGCGCTCATCGCGCTGATCGCCGTCCCCCGGGAGTCGCGGCGCGAGGCACGGCTGGCCGCCGAGGGGCTCGACATCCCGGTCGATACGATGACGTACCTCGAGACTGCCCTCGCTGCCCAACTGCGGCTGGCGCAGGCCGACGCGGCGCTCGGCGCCGTGCGCGCGGAGATCGCCGCACAACGGCAGGTGGTCCCCGATCCGACCGTCGCGCAGGGTAGCGCACAGCGCGACGCACTCGCCGAGCGGATCGTTGCACTCGGCGCATTGGTCGATCGCGCGGAGAACGCTCCCCTCCCCATCAGCTATCGCGCGCTTGCACAGTCTCCCGACCTGAGCGGCGATGCCCGCGTCCTGGCGCTTCTCGACACACTCTCCGAAGTCGAGCGCGAGCGCGAGGCCTTCGGCGCCGTTGGCGGTGTGGACCCCATCTTCGTCGCACTCACGACGCGCGTGAACGACATCGGGCGCGCCATCCAGGGGATCGCCGAGCAGCGCCGGCAGGCGTTGTCCACCGAGCTGGCCGCACTCGTCCCGGTGACACCCGTTGGCACCGTCGTCGCCGAGATCGACACCGTCGGTGTCATCCGCGACCGGCAGATCGCGCAGAGCGCGTACGCCACGGCGCAGGAAGCCTTCGGGCGTGCTCGCGTCAACGCCATCGACATGGACCGTCGCCGCCGGGTGATCGAGGCCGAGGAAGGTGGTGGTGCCGCGTCGCCGCTCACGCTGCTGGCCGCAGCGTTCGTGCTCGCCGCCGTGCTCGGGTTCGCCAGTGCGCTGTTCGACGAATTGCGCAGGCCGCGCCTCGCCGATGCGGCCGAGGCGGAACGGGTCACCGGTATCCGCGTGCTCGGCGTCATCCGGCCGCAGGCGGCGATCGGGGATCGAACGCGACGGGCGACCGACCGCGCACTCGCCGGCTATGTCGATCCGTACAACGACGGCCATCAGCTCGCGTACCTCCATCTTGCCACCGCATCGCCCGGGATGCTCGTGACGACGGTGACGGGTGATGAATCGGCGGTCACCGCCGTCGTCGCCGTGAACCTCGCGGCCGTCAGCGCCGAGGAGGCGCGTGGCACGATCATCATCGATACCGATGCGGCGACGAGCGATGTCGCAGCAGCGCTCGAGGTGAGCGCGAAGCCCGGCCTCGTGGACCTGATGGACGACACCGTCAACTGGGCCGACGCGACGCATGTCGTCCAGGTGGGGCGCGACAGCACGGTGGACGTGATCCCGAGCGGGACAGCCGCCCCGCTGCCAGGTGCCGATGAGGTCTCGGCGTACCTGCGCGAGATCTCGCCGCGGCTCGCCCGCGAATACGACACCGTGATCGTCGTCGCCTCGGAGGCGCACGTGGTCGGCGGCATTCCCTCCACGCTGCCCTCGCCCCTCGTCGTCTACTGTGCGAGGATCGGGCACACGCGCATCAACACGCTGCGCCGGGCGCTCGAGTCGATTCGCGAGAGCGGCGGCGAGCCGGTGGGACTCGTCGTCTGGGATGACGTCATCCCGTCACTCGAGGCGCCGGCGGAGCTTGCCACGCGAAGCCGCCGAACCCCGAAGACGAGCGAGCACGAGGTGGCAATGCGATGAGGGATAATGGATGCGGGAACGCCGATGAGGGATGAGGGGTTCGGAAACGACGATGAGGGATAAGGGATAAGGGGTGCGGGA
>JACDHQ010000480.1 GCA_013820975.1 Gemmatimonadaceae bacterium | reverse complement strand
CCCCCGTACCGCGCCGCGACGTCCACCGTCCGCAGGCTCGCCTGGAGGACGCCGGCGAGCTGCGCCAGGACCGCATCACCGATCAGGTGGCCGTGCGTGTCATTGACCTGCTTGAAGTGATCGACGTCGATCAGCATCAGCGTCAGCACGGCACCGTAGCGATCGGCGCGCTGCACCTCTGACGCCAGCCGGTCGTGCAGCGCGCGCCGGTTGAGGAGCCGCGTCAGCGGGTCGGTCGTTGCGAGTGCCTCGAGGCGCTGGTTGTCGGCGCGGGTGGACTCGAGCACCTGACTGCGGCGCACGGCAGCGACTGCGGCGCGCAGCACCGGCTCGGCGAACTCGAGGTCCTCCTGCGTCAGTGCCCGCTCGCCCCGTCGTGTCCGCAGGAAGAGGACTCCGGCGCGCCACCGGTCGAGGGTGAACGGGAGCACGATGGCCGAGCGCAGCTGTGCGACGCCGTGGCGCATCCGTGCGACGTCCCGGAGGCGCGCGTCGGTGGGTGCATCCTCGACCAGCACCGGGCGCCCCGATTCGAGCGCATCGGTGATCTCGGGATAGTCCTCGAGGCGGATCGCAAAATCCTGCAGCGATACGTCGTCGTGAGCGACGGCCACCATGGCCATGCTGTCCCCCGGACTGGCAAGGACCACGGAGCACCGTGTGATGCCAAGCGCCCGGGCCAGCCGGCGCGCGAGCACGCGGTAGATCGCCGTCGTCGATCCCTCGCCGACGATCTCGTGCACGATTTCCATCACCTCGTGCGAAGCCGCGGCCTCGTCGCGCACCCGCTGCAGTTCCAGTTCGAGGGCGTCGCTGCGGGCTCGCGCCTCCCGCAGCGCCTCGCGCAACCGGAGCTGCGCCTCGACGCGGGCGAGGAACTGGCGGACGAGAATGGGTCGCGCAACGACGTCGGTGACGCCGCGAGCGAGCGGCACGTCGTCGGGGGCGCGATGGCGGTCCATCGCCGCGATCACGGGAACGTCCGCGAGCCGCGGGTCGGCGTCGAGGCTATCGAGCGCTCGCTGTCCTTCCGGACCGTCGAACCCGAGGACGACGAGGTCGGGCTCGCGCTCCTGGACCGCCGTCCGCAGCGCATCGGGTGCGTCGCAGGCATCGACCGCGTAGCCGCGCTCGCGCAGCAGCCAGGTCAGCACCGCGCGCGACTGCGGATCGGGATCGGCGACGACGATGTGCGACGGGTTCATGCCGGCGCGCCCCCCAGCAGTGCCGTCAGCCCCGCCCACTCGATGTTGCCGCCGCTCAGCACGGCCACCGTCGGCCCCTCGACACGCACGATCCCCTCGAGCAGGGCCGCCACGGCGATCGCACCACTCGGCTCGGCGACGAGCTTGGCGCGGTCGAGCAGCAGGCGCATCGCGGGACGCAGCGCGTCGTCGGGCACCATCACGACGTCGTCGAGGTACGCCTGGTGGTGGCGGAAGGGCGCATCGCCGACTGCCACGGCCAGCAATCCGTCCGCGAGCCCGCCGGTACTCTCGAGCACTACCGGGTGACCTGCCCGGCGGGCCGTGGTGAGCTTCGGTGCTCCCACGGGCTCGACACCGACCACGCGCGCCTCGGGGACGAGCAGCTTGATCGCGGTCGCCACCCCCGCGCTCAACCCTCCGCCGCCCACGGGGACGACGACCGTCCGGACGGCCGGGAGGTCCTCGGCGATCTCGAGGCCAGCCGTGCCCTGCCCGGCGATGATCATCGGGTCGTCGTACGGCGGCACGAGGGTCACTCCCTCGTCGCGCACGAGTTCCTCGGCGCGGCGCATCCGGTCGGCGGTCGTCGTGCCGGCGAGCTCGACGCGGGCTCCGTACCCGATCGCGCCGTCCCGCTTGGCTGCGGGAACGGTCGTCGGCATCACGACCGTGCATGGAATGCCGAACAGCCGCGCGGCGAGCGCGCAGGCCTGTGCATGGTTGCCCGAAGAGGGGGCGACGATTCCGCGCCCCCGGGCCTCCGGGGAGAGCGCGGCAACATAGTGGTATGCGCCCCGGAGCTTGAACGCGCCTCCCCGCTGGAGCATCTCGGGCTTGAGGTACGCAGCCGCCCCGATCCGCTCGCTCAGCGCATCGAAGGGGAGGAGGGGGGTCCTGACCGCAACGCCCCTGAGGACCGTGGCGGCATGCCGCAGGTCCTCGAGGGAAACGAGTGTTTCGGGGGGTGCGATCGGGATGGGCATGGCCAGCGAAGATAACCGCTGGACATGCAGACGCCAGCGACCAGCTACGGATTGAGCCAGTAGCTGACCTTGAGCACGACGATGTTGTCAGGCGCCTGGCCGAAGAGGAGGTCCACGTCACGATTCAGGTCGAAGTCGCCAATCGACCCAAACCCGCTCCGCGTCTGCTGCCATGCGAGGTACATCGTGGAGCCGGGCCGCCACTCCCACCGCAGCACCGCGTTGCCCCTGAGCGAGGTGCTGTTGAAGTTCGGTCGCGGGAGTGCGAAGGAGTTCCCTGGCGAGGCGAGCCCCGACGGATACACCCGCTCCCCGGTGACGACGCCGACGTCCTCGCCGTACACGTTGAACGCGTACGTGTTGGGCGCCGCGAGCTCCTTCACCGGGCCAAAGTCGCCGCTGGCGATGAGCGGCTGCGCGTACACCTGGACCGACAGCCCCGGGGTGATGGTGTAGTTGAGCCGCGTCTCGAGCGCTACCTGGGTGTAGTCGAGCGATGCGAACACATACCGCGCGTTGTGGGTGTGGGTCGCGGACGGGTCGGCGAACTGGAAGAGATACTGCGCGGGGTCGTGAAGGTCGACGAGGGTCGGGGTGAGCCGGAGCTGCCACTTCGGCGTCGGCTTGAACTCGAGCGTCGGCTGAAT
>JACDHQ010000479.1 GCA_013820975.1 Gemmatimonadaceae bacterium | reverse complement strand
TGTCAGACCAAGGGCGATGACAACCGGGAGGATTCTGAGCAGAATGAAGCGCATAAAACTGATTGAGGATACGACGGGGCGTCATCCGGGAAACGGACGTTTCAAACCAACCTTCAAAGATGGCGGCCGGCACCAGCCCTGTCCAGTTGCGTTGCCCGACCCCCCTCTCAAATCGACCGCGCCCGCCGGACCCGCCGTGGATCTTCTCGAACGACGTATTCTCAATCTCGGAGTGGCATACAACAGGGATGTCGACGATCTTCCGGAAGGCCCGGAAATCGATACCTTCAGCCGTCTCCGACAGTAGAGCGCCGCAGTTTCACACACTGACCAGCGCTGGCGGGTTCATCTGTCACGATTTGTCCACACGACCTGAAGCACCGTCCGCATGAGTCGCATCCGCACCAGGCATCTGCTCTTCTCCGATGCCATTCTCCTCAGCGTTTCCCCCTTCATCACCTACGCCCTGCGGTTCGAGGGCTGGAACTGGGGCGAGATCCACCTCCTGACCGCGATCATCTACACCGCGGTCACAGTGCCCACCGGGCTGCTGGTGTTCAGCGCCCTGGGCATGTACTCGCGCCTCTGGCGCTATGCATCAATCAGCGAGCTGCACACGATCTTCATTGCGGCGACCGTTGCCGCCGTCGTCTGCATTCCGCTTGGCGCCTGGATATTGCCGGCCATGGGCATCACGCCGACCCGGGTTCCGTATTCGGTCCTCTCCACCAACGCGCTGCTCAGCTATCTCATCGTCTCGGCCCCGCGATTCGTGCTCCGCATGGGCGGCTTCCGGGCGCTCGTGGCCACGATGATCGGGTCGCCTGAACCATCCGATGCCGACAAACCCCCTCGCCGCGCGCTCGTCATCGGAGCCGGTGAGGCAGGCCACATGCTCGTCAAGGAGATTCGATCCAATCCAGACCTGGGCCTGATTCCCGTAGGATTTCTCGACGACGACCGCGACAAGCACGGCAAGCGCCTCTCGAACCTGCCGGTTCATGGCCCGCTCTCGAGCCTCGCCAAGGTGGTCGCGCGCGAACGCGTGGACGAGGTGATCATCGCCATGCCGCGCGTCGCCGGCGACGTCGTGCGCCCGGTGGTCCGCGCCGCGCTCGACGCGGGCGTCAGGGCACGCACGATTCCGGGCCTGTTCGACATCGTCGCCGGCAAGGCCAGCGCCGGCGACCTGCGCGAGATCCAGATTGACGATCTCCTCCGCCGCGATCCCATCACCACCGACGTCGAGCAGGTGCGCACGCTCGCCACCGGCCGCACGGTGCTCGTCACTGGCGCCGGCGGGTCCATCGGCTCCGAGCTCGCACGCCAGATCTCGGCGCTGGCTCCCGCGAAGCTCGTGATCCTGGGCCACGGTGAGAACCCGATCTTCCATATTCTCAACGAGCTGCGTGCTCTGCACCCGCACCTGCACATCGTGCCGGTCATCGCCGACATCCGCGACCGCCGCCGCATGTACGATGTGATGGAGACGCACCGCCCATACGCCGTCTTTCACGCCGCCGCGCATAAGCACGTGCCGCTCATGGAAGACAACGTCATCGAGTCGATCACCAACAACATCAGCGGCACGCAGAACATCGTGCACGCAGCGGCCGCCGCCAGTGTGGAGCACTTCGTCTGCATCTCCACCGACAAGGCAGTGCGGCCCACCAGCGTCATGGGCACCTCCAAGCGAGTCGCCGAGCACATCGTGCGGCAGGCGGCGCTGCAGTACGGCCGCAACTTCGTCGCGGTGCGATTCGGCAACGTGCTCGGCTCGCAGGGCTCGGTGGTGCCCACCTTCGTCGAGCAGATCCGCAAGGGCGGCCCGGTGATGGTGACGCACCCCGACATGCGCCGCTACTTCATGACCATCCCCGAAGCGGTGCAGCTCGTGCTGCAGGCAGGCGCGCTCGGCAAGGGCGGCGAGCTGTTCATGCTCGACATGGGCGAGCCGGTGAAGATCGTCGATCTGGCCGCCGACCTCATTCGCCTCTCGGGGCTCGAGCCGGGGGTCGACATCCGCATCGAGTTCAGCGGCATGCGCCCCGGCGAGAAGCTGTATGAGGAGATGTTCTGGGGGCACGAGCAGGCCACGCCGACCGACCACCCCAAGGTGCTCTGCGCCCGCGACGCGGTGGAGGCGTGGGAGATGAGTCTCATCGACGACCTGATCACGGCGACGATGGAAGGTACGACCGACGCAGAGCTCCGCCGGCGGCTGCACCGCATCGTCCCTGATGCCATGTGGTCGCCTGAAGCGGTGCCCACGATCACGCCGGCGTTTGCACTGGGTTCCGACGCCACCGAGGTGGAGGAGGATTCGCCGTTGGTGCGGTCGTCGCGCGAAACGCAGATCGACGCCGAGGTCGCGCTGTTTACGCCTGACCGGCCGTTCAAGCCGATGCCCAAGCCGCCGAATCTGGCGAGTTAGCGCATGCCCCGCGGTCTGTTGTGCATCCGTGACGGAAACCGTACATCGACCGCGCTACCTGCCTTTCGTCACCGATTTCCGTCGACGACGATCGGCCGCTCTGCCTCGATCGTCTGGACCCGCGTGCTCGACGGAGTAGCCCGGCTTCCCGCACGCACGAACGCTGGCGGCACCGTCATCACCGCGTTCCTGCGCTGCAGCGGCTGCACGTACTCAGGCACCAGCGCCTGCATCATTCCGCGCAGCTCGCTGGTAGGCGCCGCGCGCCACGCCGCCTCAGCCAGGCGGTCGACCATCAGCGCCATCGACGGTGGAAAGTGGGTGTCGCGAGCCCGCAGGACCTTGGGATGCACCGTCGGCGTCGCGACGTCCGACCCGAAGAACAGCTCCTCGTACAGCTTCTCC
>JACDHQ010000478.1 GCA_013820975.1 Gemmatimonadaceae bacterium | reverse complement strand
CCCCTACTCCCTACCGCTGCAAGGGTATATCTCATGCAAACGCACCCATCCATGCCAGCCAACCCGGAAAACCTGCGGCAGGACCGGTCGAACGTCGTCCTCGTAGACGGCTCGAACGTCGCCCACTCGAGTGAAGGCGACGCGGCGCGACTCGCCAACATCATCGCCGTCCGCGACAAGCTGATCGAGGAGGGGCTCGACCCGATCATCGTTGTCGACGCTGCCCTCCGGCACCAGATCGACGACGAGCGCGGATACGAACGCCTCGTGGAGGGCGGAACGATCCGGCAGGCGCCGGCGGGAACCGACGCCGACTACTTCCTGCTCGAGTTCGCAGAGGAGTTCGACGCCAGCATCGTGTCCAACGACCGCTTTCGCGACCGGATCGAGCAGTACCCCGAGCTGCGCAACCGTCTCGTGAAGTACATGGTCGTGGGCGAAGAGGTCGTGCTCGAGCGCCGCGTCGGCAGGCGGAAGGGATGAGCATCGCGCCACCACGCCGGATCCGGGGCGTCCTCCTCGACGTGGATGGCACCCTCATCGACAGCAATCGCGCACACGCCGAATCGTTCGCGGACGCGTTCCAGGCGGCGGGCTTCGACATCACCGCCGATCAGGTCGAGCCTCTCGTCGGGATGGGGGGTGACAAGCTCATTCCCCGCCTCACCAACCTCGAAGCCGAACAGGGAGAGGGGAAGCGGATCGCCGAGGCGAAGAAGGAGCGCTTCAGTACGCACTACCTGCCGACCCTCCGCGCCACCCGCGGCGCCCGTCAACTGGTGGAGCGGCTGCAGGGTGCAGGGTTGACGGTCATCGTGGCGACGAGCGCCGGCGGCGACGAGGTGGAGGGACTGCTGCGCCAGGCCGGCGTCGAGGACCTGCTCACCGAGACGACGACATCGAGCGATGCGGAGGACTCCAAGCCCGATCCCGACATCATCGAGGCCGCGCTCGAGAAGGGGGGCATGCAACCGACCGACGCCGTGATGATCGGTGACACCCCGTACGACATCGAGGCGGCAGGCCGCGCCGGCGTCGCGTGCATCGCGGTGCGGTCGGGAGGATGGAGCGACGACGCACTGCGCGGCGCACTCGCGATCTTCGACGACCCCGCGGACCTCGTCGCGCACTTCGCCGACCTTCCCTTCGCCGACTCACTCACCGGCGCATCTGCATGATCCGCATGATCCGCATGATCCGCTCATCCGTCCTCGCCGCCGCCGCCGGGGTTCCGCACGTGCGCAATGCCGACGTGACCGAGCCGGCCGGGGAGAATCCGCGTCCGTGGTGCACATCAGGGATCCGGATCGAGGCTCCCCGCTCGATCCGCGATGTACCAGAACAGGAGCTGCGTGCGGAAGTTGTAGGCCGGGTCGGTGCTCCGTGACGGCAGGGTGAGCCGACCGAGCGACCGCCGGGCCGCTGCCGGGTCGCCCTGACGCAGGTGTGCTGCGACGACGGCGTCGCGCAGCATCTCCGGGTTCGCCCAGGCACGGTTCGCCAGCTGCGCCTCGGCGAGCGGCCCCTCGGCGCGCAGCACGCGCTGCCAGTCCCATGCGGCCGCGCCATACAGCAGGTCGAGCGACGCCTGCAGCTCGCGCGGCGCCTGGTGGCGGGCGGCGTAGGCCAGCACGGGAGCCCAGAAGCGCTCGTCAGCGACGCCGGCGGTGCCCAGGTGCAGCCGCTCCTCGGCGGTGGCCACCGTAGCGAACCACGCGCGCCAGTCTGCCGGCGGCGCCGGCGAGGCGACCAGCGCATCCACCAGCGCGACGTCGTACTGCGCCCGCCCGAGCTCATCGGAGCCCGCCGGCGCAGTGTACTTGCCGTCGCGAGCGGCCCGCAGCTGGGCGCCGCGAGTTGCGCCGATCGCCCGGGTCCATGAGAGCCCCGACTCGAGCGACGTGGAGAAGGGGAGGGGGTCACCGGCGAGCGCTCGAGGGAGGTCGAAGCGGCTGCGGCCGATGGACACGAGGCCCGCCGCGCTGCGCCTGAGGAATCGCATCTTCTCGGCGCCGAGGTCGAGCACCGGCTGGTAGTCCGAGTTCGGCTGGTCGATCGTGGACAGCATCGGATGCATCACCTCGCGGGAGAGCACGAGCGTCCGCTCGAGCGCGGCGGGCGTCAGCGGCAGCGCCCTCGCGAGGTCCTGCTGTACCATCGGCCAGCTCGTCACCGCCTCCCAGGCCGGGGCGGGCAGCTTGCCGCGCGGCTTCGCGACGACGAGGATGTCCATCCCGGCGGTGCCGTAGATCGCATAGTCCTCGAAGTTGCGATCGATCGCCGCGAGGATGGAAAGCACGAGGGTGTCGTCGATCTCGTAGAGGTGCAGCCACTGCCCGAAGACGCCGTCCGGGGACAGGTGTGTCCGCACGCGGCGGTAGAACTCGTCGGTGAACAGCCCCGAGACCCCGCTCACCCACGGGTTCGACGGTTCGGAGAGAATCACGTCGTACGTGCGCCCCGCCGAGGCGAAGTACGACTTCGCGTCGTCGACGACGAACTGCGCCCGCGGATCGGTGAACACGCGCTGGTTGAACGGGAGAAAGTGGCGCGACGCCTCGATGATCTGTGGCTCGATCTCGATCGTGGACAGGTGCGCCAGCGATGGACTCGCCAGCATGAAGTGCGACGTCACCCCGGATCCCTGGCCGATCACCGCCGCGACCCGCGCCTCGGGTGCGTGGGCGAGCGTGGTCAGGGCGAGCAGTACCTGCGTGCCCATGTCCGAGTCGAGCATCATCCGCGGCGTCGCGGAGTCGTCGAGCGCCGTCCAGCTCGGCGCCATCGACGCGTCGGGCTTTCCGTTCGTGCTCAGCACGATCGTGTTGCCCGCGCCCGCC
>JACDHQ010000049.1 GCA_013820975.1 Gemmatimonadaceae bacterium | reverse complement strand
GTGTCGTTGCGGATCCATGGGACATCCGTGCCGTCCTCATAGCGGACGTTCGCCCCGAGGAAGGCATGGCGGGCCTGTCGCATCCGTGCGCGGAGCGTGTCCTGGCCCCAGTCGAACTCGTGGTTGCCGAGGGCGGCCGCCGCATAGTCGAGCGTGTTGTACACGTCGACCACCGGGCGCCCGTGCGCGAAGTTGGAGATCGGAGTGCCAGTGAACATGTCGCCGCCATCGAGCAACAGCGACTGGCACGCCGGTGGCACGCAGGCGCGGCGGGCCTCGTCAATCACTCCGGCCACGGCCGCTGCCCCACCCCTGAGGTATCCACGGAGATCGGGGATCGGCTCGAGCGCACCGTGAAAGTCGTTCGTGGAGATGATGCGCAACGTCCGGGCGGTGATCCGCTGGGCAGGTGCCGGATCCTTCACCACGGGTACGGCTGGGGCGGGCGGCAAGGGCGTCGCGGCAGGCCACGGCTTGCTCGAGACACCGCCGACGCCGACGATTCCCCAGTTGCGAACGAAGTACATCTCCGGGCGCAGGGTTCCGCGGTTGCGAACTTCCTCGATCAGCATCTCGCGGATGCCATCGGTGCTCTCGTACACCACCGGCGCGCCCGACAGCATGGCGTAGCCGCCGCCGCCGGTTTGCCGGTAGTTGTTCAGCGCGAAGGTGAATGTCTCGCCGTCGGCGACCGGTCGCCCGTTGCGTGTGAGGTGCGTGAGCCGCTGGCCGGCGGGCTTCGACAGGTCGTACGCGTACTCGACGCCGGCGACGATGTCGAAGTTGTAGCCTGGGACCCCGGGATCGGGATCGGGGCGGCCATCGGGAGTCTGGCGGTAGTAGCGGCTGCTGAACTCGAGGTAGTCGCGGAGCTGGCGCCCGGTGATGCGGATCGCGCGAAGCGTGTTCTCATAGGGGTACAGCGCCGCGACCTGCGCGACCGTGATCGGTCCCGGGCCGAAGCTCGCGTCGGTGCTGAACGCGGCCGTCGATGCGAGCTCCGCATTCGCCGCACGGCGCATCACCTCGAGGGTGAAGTCGACGATCGGGGTGTCGATGAGGCGCGCCGAGTCGCTGCGCCACTGCATCGCGGTCGTGCCGATGGGCGCCGTGACGTAGGCAACGGTGCGGTCATGCATCGCCGCCGTTGCAGCGACGACCCCCTGGTGTTCGGCATGGCCGTGCGCCTGAACGAGCCCGGCGCGCTTCGCGCTCACGTGCCAGCGGCCGCCGCTGCGGACGAGCGCGAGGTGCGCGACGGAGACGCTGGTGGCCCAGTTCTTCGGCTGGATGACGAGGACCCCGTTGATCGTCGTGTCGGCAACTTCCTGGTGGGAGTGCCCGACGACGAGGACGTCGATGCCCGGGATCTCGCGTGCAACGCGCGCCGACACGTTCTCGCTCGGGAGGCCGGTGGTGACGGTGTCGTAACTCGATGGTGAATCGAGTCCCGAGTGCAGCACCGTGACGACGACATCGGCACCGGCGGCGCGTGCTTCGGCGACGGCGGTCCGCACCTCGGGCACGATGTCGCGGATGACGAGGCGGCCCGAGAGGTTGTCGCGGTCCCAGATCATCGAGCCCGGATTGGTGGCGCCGACGATGGCCACGCGTGCGCCCTGCCGCTCGACGATGTGCCAGGCGCGGTAGGCGCGCGTTCCATCAACCCGGTAGGCATTGGCCGCGAGGAACGGGAAGTTCGCCTCGCCGATCGCCTTCTCGAGCAGCGGCAGCCCGTAGTTGAACTCGTGGTTGCCGACGGCCGCGGCGTCGTAGCGCATCACGTTCATCGCCGCGGCAACCGGATGCGGCTGGTCGGCGGCGAGGCGTGCCGCGACGTACGTCATCGGGTTCCCCTGGAGGAGGTCGCCCGCATCGACGAGCACGACCTGGCCCGGGTGGGCGGTGCGGAGTGAGTCGACGATCGTGGCCGCGCGGGTGAGGCCTCGGGCGGGGTCGGCGGCGTTCGCGTAGTAGTCCCAGGCGCGGAGGCGGCCGTGGACGTCGGTGGTCGCGGCGATGACGACGTCGGCGGTCGCCGGCGCCCCGGCAGGCAGGCTGGCGCAGCCGGCCAGGATGGCGGCGGCGAAGGTCGCGGCGAGGAGAATCGGGGGTCTGGAGCGCATCGGTGAACTATAAAAGGTTGGGGCCAGCAGCCGGGGACCATGCCGGACGGTGCCTCTTCCACCGGCGGGCGAGCCGGGCCACGTTTCGTCACACGATGATGCCCGCTTCGATACATGCCCGTGACGTCGCGCCCGGTACCGGGGGCGCCTGCGCACCGCCAGCTTGCAGCGTGAGGATGCGACGCCTCTGCGCAGTGCGGCCGCCGGCGCCATGAAGCCGCTGATCGTGGGCATCGTCGGCGGGACGGGGTCGGGCAAGTCCACCTTCGCCCGAAACCTGGCCGCCGCACTGCCGACCGCGTCGGTGGCGTTCATCGACATGGACGCCTATTACCGCAACTTCTCCGACCGGCCGATGGACGAGCGCCGGCGGATGAACTGGGATCACCCCGATGCCATCGACTGGGACCTGCTGGTGGAGCAGCTCGCCGAGCTGGCCGCCGGGCGCGAAATCGCGAAGCCGGTCTACGACTTCGTCGCCCACGCCCGCCGGCCCGACGCCGTTCGCGTCCCGCCGGCCCGGGTGGTGGTGGTCGATGGGATCCTCCTCTTTGTGAACGAGCGGGTGCGCGAACTGTGCGACATGAAGATCTTCGTGGACGCCGAGGCGGACGTGCGCCTGATCCGGCGCATCAAGCGGGACATGAACAAGCGTGGCCGTCCCCTCGAGGAAATCATCGACCAGTACCTCACCACGGTGCAGCCGATGCACCAGCAGTTCGTGGAGCCGTCGAAGCGATACGCCGACGTGATCGTGCCGCGGGGCGGGAAGAACCAGGTGGCGATCGAGATGATCGTGGCGAAAGTGCAGCGCCGTCTCGCCGAGGCGCAGGGATGACGGCAGCGGCGTCAGGTGACCGCATCCTCGTCGTGGATGACGAGAGCGACATCGTCGCGCTCGTCGCCTACCACCTGGCCCGCGCGGGGTACCGGGTGAGTACGGCCGGCAACGGCCCTGATGGCCTTGCTGCCGCCCAGGTTGAGCGTCCCGCCATGATCGTGCTGGACCTGATGCTGCCGGGGCTGTCGGGTTACGAGGTGCTCGAGGCCCTTCGCGGCGCGGAGTCGACGCAGCGCATCCCTGTGCTGATGCTGACGGCGCGGCGGGAGGAGCAGGACCGCATCAAGGGATTGACCCTCGGCGCCGACGACTACCTCACGAAGCCGTTTGCGCCGCAGGAACTCGTGCTTCGCGTCGGCGCGATCCTGCGGCGGGTCGGGACCGTCGCGCGCGACGGCGTCGACGTGCTGAAGGTCGGTGCGATCGAGATCGACCGTGCCGATCACCGCGTGCACGTCGAGGGTCGCGAGATCGACCTCACGCCGACGGAGTACAAGTTGCTCATCACGCTGGCCGAGCGCCGCGGCCGTGTCCAGGATCGCGGGCACCTGCTGGAGACCGTCTGGGAGGCCGCGCCCGACATCCAGACGCGCACGGTCGACATGCACGTTCAGCGGCTGCGTGCCAAGCTCGGGCCGGCGGGAGACGTGATCGAGACCGTGCGCGGCTTCGGGTACCGGATCCGCGCCGGGAACGCCCGTCCGGGGTGAGCGGTGCGGCTCGCCCATCGATTGCTACTCGGGTCGCTCGCGGTCGTGGCGGTGCTGCTTCTGGCAATCGTCACGGTCGCCGGGGGGCGCCTGCGAGAGCGCCTCACGGCGCAGGAAGGCGATGAGCTGATTCGGGCCGCACGCCTCGTCGGCACCGGCTGGACGGTCCTGGCCGATCCGGATTCGGTCGCCGACGCTGCCGGGGCCGCGCTGGGATACCGGGTCACGCTCATCGACACCGCGGGCCGCGTCGTCGGCGACTCGGAGTTCGGACCGTCCGCACTTGGCGCCCTCGAGAACTACGGCGACCGGCCGGAGTTCACCCGGGCCCTGTCGAGTGGGTCGGGCACATCCATTCGCCTCAGCCAGTCCGCCGGCGACGAGGAGCTCTACGCCGCCGTGCGGCACCCGCAGGGCGTGGTCCGCGTGGCGATCGGCACGCAGCGCGTGGCGGCGATCATCGACGGCGCGGAGCGCGATGTGCTGCGCGCCGCCCTGCTGGCGTTTCTCGGGGCGATCGTGCTCACGTGGTTCTTTGCGCGGTCGGTGTCACGGCCGATCATCGAATTGCGCGACATCGCGACGGCGATCGCGGGCGGCGAGCTCTCGCACCGGCCGGCTCTGGCGGCGCCGGGTGAGATCGGCGACCTGTCGCTGGCCCTCCACGAGATGGCAGAGCAGCTCGGGCGGCGCCTGACGGCACTGCGAGAGGAGGATGCCCGCCTGACCGCGGTGGTGGAGTCACTGAATGAAGGCGTGCTCTCCGTGAGCGCGCGCGGCACGGTCGTTCGCCTCAACGATCGCGCCCGGCACTTCCTCCGGATCCGGGTGGAACCTCCGTTCGAGTCCGACCAGCTTCCGCGCAATGCCACGCTTCGCGAAGCGATTGCCAGCGCGCTCGGTGGCAGCGCGACGGAGCCCACGGAGCTCCAGGTGTTCGATCACACCCTCGCCGTCACCGCCCGCCCGCTCGCCGCTGGTGGCGCCGTGGTGGCGCTGTTCGACCTGACGGCCATCCGACGGCTGGAGCTGGTGCGGCGCGACTTCGTCGCGAATGTCTCCCATGAACTCAAGACACCGCTCACCGTCGTGCGCGGATTCGCGGAGACGCTGCTCGAGCCGGGCGTCCCCGCGAGCGACCAGCGCCAGTTTGCCGAGTCCATTGCGCTGCATGCGGCGCGCATGCAGCGGATCGTGGACGACCTGCTCGACCTCTCCCGCATCGAAAGCGGACGGTGGGCGCCGGCGCCGGAATGGACCGACGTCGCCGCCGTCGCGCGCGAGGCGTTTGCAACCGTGCAGGCACCCGCCAGGCTGCGGCGCGTAAGGCTCGAGCTCGACCTCGAGGCGAGCGCCGTGTACGCGGACCAGACAGCACTGCGCCAGGTCGTCACGAATCTCGTCGAGAACGCCGTGCGGCACACTCAGGAAGGGAGCGTCACGGTGCGCACCCGGGTCCAGGGCAATGAAACGGAGATCACCGTCGCCGATACCGGCATCGGGATGTCGTCGGAGCACCTGAGCCGGATCTTCGAGCGGTTCTACCGGGTGGACCCCGCGCGGGCGCGGGCGGATGGCGGAACGGGCCTCGGCCTCGCCATCGTGAAACACCTCGTCGAGGCCCACGGCGGCCGAGTCACCGCCGAAAGCACGCCGGGTGCGGGTACGTCGGTCCGCGTGCTGTTCCCCGCTCCGTCAGCGTAGCTCCAGGCCGGCCGATTCGCCGATGCCCGGACGAGACATGGCGTGGTCGAGTGCTGCAGCTACATCTGCGCCGATCGCGCTGCGGCTCAGGACCGGCCATGCGGCGACATCAGGAAGGCGGGGCGTGTCGATCGGCACCCCGTCGCCCGCGCGGATGATGAAGCCCCGGGTGCCGACTCGCGTCGTTCGTCGCACCAGTTCCGGCAATCCCGCCCCCGAAGCGGGCTTCACGCCGCTCCGGTCATCGAGGAGCAGCACGTCGGGCCGGAGCCGGTCGACCGCACCGATGGCATCATGCATGTCGCGGGCAATCAGCACGGCGCAGTGCGCCCGCGTGAGCACATCCGTCACCTGGGCGGCGAACATCGTATCCGCCGTGACGAGTAGCACCATTCGGTTGGGCATACCCTAAAGTGCAGCAGGGCGCGGCCGCGCGCACGACGGTCATGTTACGACCGTGTAACGGAGGCCGTCGGGTTCGCCAGGCGTTCCGGTGCCGGGCGGGTCCCCCGGTGCCGAGGTCCCCCGTCAGAAATCCAGGACGACGTTGGCGAACATGCCGCGAAATGGCGCCGCCTGGAGCCCGCCAAGCTGTTCCTGATAGTTCAGGGAAAGGGCGAGGCGCGCGTTGATCGCGTAGATGGCCCCGCCGAGCAGGTAGTGAAACTCGTCGCCTGTGGCGACGGACTGGTCGACGCGATCGTAGCGCCCGACCATTCCGAATGGCGGCTTCCTCCGGTCGGCCGCTCGGCCGAATGGGCGAACGATCGCGAATGCGGAGGTCACCTCGGCTGCCTGCGAGCGGACGAACCCGATCGAGCCGGGGGCGATCGCCTGGTTCTCAGTTTCGTCCGTCCGCCGGGAGTGATCTGCCGCGAGCGTCAGGCGGGTGCCGTCGATGGCGCCGTGCAACCCCCATCGGTCGCGCTGCAACGCCCCCAGCGTTCCTGCAGTCGCCCCCTCGTAGATCCATGCGGACAGCGAAGTGGAAGCGAGCAGTCCGGTGGCACGCCGTGCGAACGGCGTGAGTGACATGCGGGCCGCAAAGTCCTTGAACCGGTCGACCTCCCGGCGCGTGTATCCCGTTCCATTCACCGCGTGGACATACACGTCGCCCATCGTTGCCGGCAGCGTGGTCGACAGCGCGACGCCTGCATCGGCAGACTGGAAGAACCCGTGCCGGTCGATGGCGACCGGACCCAGCCAGCGCGGCCAGTAGGTTTCCTGGTGCTCAATGGCCACGGTCTGGAGCATGCCGGCTCGCAGTCTGGTTGCCCAGCGACCTCGCGTGAGGGCGTAGTCGAGATACGCGTACTTCATCCGCACGGCCCACCCGTTGCCGTCACCGGCCTGGAAGACGTCGGTGGTCACCCGGAACGCCGTGCGCGGCGCAACCGGACCGCGAACGGTGACGTACACCCGTTCCAGCGCGAACTGGTTGAAGTCCTCGCGGGGACCACCCAACAGGTAGTGGTAGTTTCCCCGAATCGTGCCCGAAACGACGGGCGTGGCCGTGGTCGGCGGGGAGTCTGGGGGCGCCGACTGGGCCCGCGCCTTGGCGGGCACCAGTAGCGAGGCCAGCGGCACCGCCAGGCAGGCCAGGAAATGGCGGGCTCGATTTCGGCTAAGCGGGCGGGAAGTCATGTCAGCAGATCCGGCGCAGCACGGGCGGGGAGGGAAGTCCGGAAAATGTAACGATGACGAGACGGTACAGCCGCCACCGGCGTGACATTTTCGTTACACGCCCCGTTACAATCCGATACGACGGCTATCGAGATTCTGCGCGTAGTACCTTTCCGCGACTCTCCTGGGAGCGATCATGACCCCCCCGATGCACAAGATTCTTGCCCTGCTCCTCGCTGGGGCCGTTGCCGCCTGTGGTGGCGACTCCGGATCGACCGGCGACTCTGGCGCGGCCCGTTCGAGCGGCTCAGTCGACCTGACGGGTGCCGGCGCGACGTTTCCGTATCCGCTCTACTCCAGGTGGTTTTCCGACTATGCGGCGCAGACCGGCGTCCGGATCAACTATCAGTCGATCGGTTCCGGCGGCGGGATTCGGCAGCTCGGCGAGCAGACGGTCGATTTTGGCGCGTCGGATGGTCCGATGACCGACGCCGAGCTGGCCAACGCAAAGGGCGGCGCAGTGCTGCACGTTCCGACCGTATTGGGTGCGGACGTGATGGCGTACAACCTTCCCGGGGTGACGCAGCCCATCAAGCTCGACGGCGCAACGATCGCCGACATCTATCTCGGCAGGATCACGAAGTGGAATGACGCCCGGATCGTCGGGCTCAACCCCGGCGTCAGCATCCCTGCCACGGACATCCTGGTGGTCCATCGCTCTGACGGCAGCGGCACCACCTACATCTTCACCGACTACCTCGCGACGGTCAGCCCGGCATGGGCCTCCGGGCCCGGTCGTGGCAAGGAGGTCCGGTGGCCAGTGGGTCTTGGCGCCAAGGGCAATGAGGGTGTGTCGGCGCAGGTGAAGCAGTTGCCCGGCGCCATTGGCTACGTGGAAATGGCGTACGCGAACCAGAACAGGCTCCAGGTGGCGCAGGTGCGCAACAAGGCAGGGCGGTTCATCACGCCCAGTCCGGCATCGATCACGGCGGCGGCCGAGGGTGCGATGTCCCAGATGGGGCCCGGCTCCGACTATCGGGTGTCGATCGTCGATGCCGACGGGCCCGATGCGTACCCCATTTCATCGTTCACCTGGCTGCTCGTGTACGCGCAGCCGCGTGATACGGTAAAGGGGCGGAAGCTTGCGGAGTTCCTGCAGTGGGCGCTCACCACCGGCCAGACGAGCGCGGAGTCGCTCGACTACGCGCCGCTCCCGGCCGCCCTTGCGCAGCAGCTGCTTGGCGAGGTGAAGGGGATGCCCGGCACGCGAGCGCCGTGAGTGTAGATGTGCGACCTGGGGAGGCCGCGCGTCCATCGGGCAGCATTCCAGTCTCGATCGAGGGAGGTGCCGTCGGTGACCGCGTGTACCGCGGGGTCATCACCGCGTTCGCGGTCTGCATCCCGCTCCTCCTCATCCTGATCGCCTACGAGATTGCCATTGCGGCGTGGCCCGCGCTTCGGCAGTTCGGCTTCGGGTTCGTGACGTCGAGCGTGTGGGATCCGGTGCACGCTGAATTCGGGGCACTGCCGGCGATTGCCGGGACGCTCATCACGTCGCTCATCGCGCTGCTGGTCGCCACGCCGCTGGCGCTTGGCGCATCGATCTTCATCGCCGAGTTTGCGCCAGGCTGGATGCGGACGCCGGTCGCGTTCCTGATGGACCTGCTGGCGGCGATCCCGAGCGTGGTCTATGGCCTCTGGGGCATCTTCGTGCTCGTGCCGGTCCTGCGGGAGCACGTCATGCCGTTTCTCGCGACGACGCTGGGGCTCGGGCGCTTTGCCCTGTTCTCGGGGCCGGCATACGGCAGCAGTGTACTGGCCGCCGGGTTGATCCTTGCCGTGATGGTGCTTCCGTACATCACGGCGGTGGCGCGCGAGGTGCTGCTGGCGGTCCCCCGATCGCAGCGCGAGGCGGCGCTCGCCCTCGGGGCAACCCGGTGGGAGATGATCTTCGGTGCGGTGCTGCCCTACGCGAAGGTCGGCATCTTCGGGGGCGTCATTCTCGGGCTCGGCCGCGCCCTTGGCGAGACAATGGCCGTGACGATGGTGGTGGGCAACCGCCACCAGAT
>JACDHQ010000477.1 GCA_013820975.1 Gemmatimonadaceae bacterium | reverse complement strand
CTCCCACCGTGGCGGTCCGAGCTCAATCCCCATCCGATGCGCCTGTACACGAGCAGCCCGTTCGATGCCCGCGGCTGGGCTGCAGTCCTCGCCATTGCCATCGCCTTCACCGCCTCCATCTCCGGAGGCATGCTCGGCGCGCAGGCACAACCCGTGACCGCTCGCGACACGGCATACCTCGACAGCCTCCTGCGCCAGCACCGTCACCCGCTCGCACTGGAGAACGGCCGGCTCACGGGGCCCGGTGCGCGCCTGCTCCTCGAGGCGGCGGCCGGCGCACAGTTCTTCATGGTGGGCGAATCGCACAACGTCGCCGAGATCCCGCGGTTCACGGCGGCGCTGTTCGACACGCTGCATGCGGTGCACGGCTACGACTACTTCGCGACCGAGTACGGGCCCGAGGTCATGCGAATGCTCTCGGCCCCCGGCGTGCGCGGCCGCCTGGCGGCGACGCTGGACCTCGGGCGCCGCTACCCACATGCGTTCCACTTCTGGAACGACGAAGAGCTCGAGGCGATAGCGCAGGTCGGTGCGCGGTCGCGCGCGCGCGGCCACGTCCTCTGGGGGCTCGACCAGGAGTGGGGAGCGCTGCACCTGCTCGAGCGTCTCGCCGTCCTCGCGCGCGATGATGCAGCGCGGACGCACGCACGCCGCCTGGCCGACAGTGCGCGGAAGGTCGAGGCAGCGAGGCCGTTCGAGCTGGTGCCGGTGCCGCGCTGGATCGATGGCGCCGACTCGACGGAAATCGCGCGGCTGCGCGCGGCGTTCGCGCCGGTCGCCGGTTCCGAAGCTGATCGGCTGCTCGACGCCCTCGAGCGGTCCAATCGCTTCTATCGCTACAATCGGCTCGGCGAACGCGAGGACCCCTCCTGGTACTTCCGCTCCAACAAGGAGCGCGAGGAGTACATGAAGGAGCAGTTCAGCCGCGCGTACCGGGGCGCGCAGCAGGCGGGCGACTCGCTGCCGAAGGTGGTGCTCAAGTTCGGCAACGTGCACGGCGGCAACTGGGTCAACCACCTCGAGGTGCACACCCTCGGCAACTTCCTCAACGGCGTTGCCACCCTCAACGGCCTCACGTCGTTTCACCTCGTCGCATGGCTGGTCAACGATCCCGGGACCTACTGGTCGCTGACCGAGGAAGCGCCGTACGTCCCGGTCGCGCGGATGGGCAGTCCGAACGAATGGGTGGTGGTGGACCTGCGGCCGGTCCGGTGGCAGCTGTACTCCGGCCGGCTCCGGGCCATGAGCAGGGAGCTGCGCGCGGTGGTGCTCGGATTCGACGCCGTGCTCCTGATCGGGAACGGCACCCGTGGGACCTACGACGCGCTGCGCTCGCCAGGCGCAGCCGGCGCAGATCCGGAAAGCGGAGGCGATCCCTTTGCCGTGATGACGGGGTTCCACCGGATGGCCGCGCAGGAGCTCTGGCCAGGCTTCGACGCGCGCGGGACGCCGGTGGCGATCCACGACGGCGTGCGCACGCTGCTCTTTGGCCATCCGGCGCCACCGCCGGGGTTTTCAGCGGTGCCCGGCCGCCCCGGCGTGCACGAGTTCGAGGGCCGTCACCCGGCCGTGACGGCCAACAGCAGCGCGGAGCTCGGGGGCGTCGCCACTGCGACTGCGCTCATGCATGGCGATTCGGCGTCCGTTGCCAATCGGGCGGCGCTGCTCGTTCACGAGGCGTTTCACGTGTTCCAGCGCGCGCGGCATCCCTCGTGGACCGCGAACGAGGTGGAGCTGTTCACCTATCCCGTCGCGGACGACACGCTCCTCGCGCTGCGGCAGCTCGAGGATGAGGCGCTCCGGCGCGCGCTGGCGGCCGCTGGCGATGCTCGCACGTCAGGCTCTCGCATCGCCGGCGCTGCTCGCACGTCAGGCTCTCGCACGTTGAACGCTGGCATGTCGCAAGCCCGTGCATGCTGGGCGCGCGCCGCGCTCGACCTTCGCCAGCGCCGCCTTGCGCGCCTTACGCCTGGCGCCGCGCAGTACGAGCGCGGCACAGAGCTCAACGAGGGCCTCGCGACATACGTTGAGCTGCGCGCCGCCGGCGTCGGGGACGCAGCGCTGTTCCCGCAGCGCGCGTTCGCGCCCGATGCCGTGCGCGCCCGCGCCTATCGCACCGGCGCCGCGATTGGGCGCCTGCTCGACCACCACGACACCGGTTGGCGTGCGCGGCTCGAGGCGCGCGACAGCGTCCCCCTCGACCAGCTGCTCTCCGCCACCCTCGCGGCTCGCGCGGCAGACCGGCCGGCGTGCACGTTCACCGCTGCGGAGCATGACCGCGCGCGCGCCGATGCCGTCGCTGCAGTCGCCGCACTCGCGGCGGAGCGTGCCGCGCGTCGCGCGCAGTTCCTCGCGCAGCCCGGCTTCACGCTGCGCATCATCGCCAGCGGGGCGCCGCTCTTTCCGCAGGGATTCGACCCGCTGAACGTGCACGCGCTCGCCCCTGGCGAGGTGCTGCACACGCGCTTCCTCTCGCTCGGCGGCAGCGGCGCGACGCTGGAGGTGCTCGGCCACGCGGCGCTCACCAGGGCGGCCGGCGCGCATCCGCTGTTCAACGGCGTGCGCGAGGTGGTGATCACCGGGTTGAAGTTCGATCCAGTGCCAGCAAGGACGGATTCGAGCCTGGTGGTTACGCATGAGGGACTTCGGGGGGAGTTCGTGGGTGGTACCGTGGAGCGGAATGGCGATGTGGTGACGGTGCGGGTGGGAGGGTCCTGAAGGCGGGCGTCGGGCGTCCTTCGCGACGAGGTGCTCGTCCCGCTGGGCATGCATGGCCTCGCGCTTCGGGTGGGGCCCGACGTCGTGTTCCTCGACATCGACCTCGGCGGGCGCAGCGGCTTCGACCTG
>JACDHQ010000476.1 GCA_013820975.1 Gemmatimonadaceae bacterium | reverse complement strand
CGCTGCGGGGACGGACGGTTGAGCATGGTGCTGCTATTCGAGCTCGAGGGGGTGATCGCCGAGACGCTACCGGTGCGCGCCGCCGCACTTCGCAGCGCCCTGCAGGCCGAAGGGATCGCGGCGACACCGGAGGACGCCATCGACCTGAGCCGTGCGCGGTCGGTCCGTCGTGCGGTCGCAGCGGCGGCGCATGATGCGCGGACGAGCTACGACCTCGTGACCGTCGACCTCGTCGCGTCGCAGGCGGAGCGGCACTTTGCGGCGGCGGCAGCGGCCGGCGGAATCACGCTCACGCCCGGTGCCGTGGCCTTCGTCCGTGCCGCACAGGCCGGGGCCCGATGCGGCCTGGTCACCCGGGCAAGCCGGGCTGAAGCCGACCTGCTGCTGCGGCTCGCCGGGCTCGAGGACGCGTTCGAGTGCGTGATCACCCACGAGGACGTCGTCGAGGAAAAGCCGGCACCGGCGCCGTACCGCGCTGCACTGGCACGACTGGCGCGCAAGCGTGGCGTGGCGCCCGGGAGCGCCGTCGCACTCGAGGACGGTGGCGACGGCGCACGCGCCGCTCGTGCCGCCGGCATCGTCAGCCTGGTCGTGGGACCCGCCCCGGCGAGCGAGGCCGTCGAGGCCGATGGCTACCTGCCCGGGCTCGAGGGCGCTACGATGGAGCTTGTGCGGGCCCTCGCTGCCCGCGCCGGCGCAACCGCCTCCTGACCCGCCCATGTTCCTGCACGACATGACGGATACCGCTACGACGCACACCGACATCGACGGCAGGCCCGTCGTGCTCACGTACTCGAGCCTCGCCGCGGAGTACGAGGCGCTTCGCGCGCGCGCGGTGATCATCGACCACAGCCACCGCGGCCGCGTGCGGCTCACGGGTGACAGGGCGATCGAGATGCTGAACGGCCTTGTCACGAATGATGTCGCTGCGATCGAGCCGGGACATGGCTGCTACGCGGCGGCGCTCACTCCCAAGGGGAAGATCGTCGCCGACCTGCGCATCTTCCGCGAGGCCGATGGGCTCCTCGTCGACGCCCCGGTCCGCGCGGCGGCCGGCTGGCTCGGCGTCGTGCGAAAGTACATCAACCCGCGCATCGCCCCCTACCGCGACGAGGCACCGTCGATGCGATCGTTCGGCGTGTACGGCAAGCTCGCCCACCACGTCGTGGCCGCGCTCACCGGCGGGTCACCGACCGCGTTCGGCACACTGCCGCACTACGCGCACGTCACGGCATCGATCGGTGACGGACGGGCGCTCGTTGCGCGGGTACCCGACGCCGGCGTCGAGGGGTTCGTGGTATTCGTCATGACCGAACAGTTCGACGCGGCGTGGGAGCTCGCCACCCGTGCGCACGCGACGCCGGCAGGATTCGCGACCTGGGAGGTTGCCCGGGTCGAGGCGGGATATCCCGAGTGGGGGGTCGACATCGATGACTCCACCATCCCGCAGGAGGCGAACTTCGACGAGCTGCACGCGATCTCGTACACGAAGGGGTGCTACACCGGCCAGGAGGTCGTGGCGCGCGTCCACTTTCGCGGCCACGTGAACCGTCACCTCCGCGGCGTGACCCGCCCCGGTGGTGAGGAGGCTGCGCCGACGGGCGCCCAGCTCCTCGACGGCGCCGGCAAGATCGTCGGCGACGTGCGCAGCGCCGTGCGGTCCCCGCGGCTGGGCGGGATCGGATTGGCGATGGTGCGCCGTGAGGTTTCGCCCGGCTCTGCGCTGCAGGCCCGCTGGGAAGGCGGTGAGGCCGAGGTGATCCTTCAACCCCTCCCCTTTCAGGGCTGATGCCAATGCGCACTGCCATGGTCACCGGCGGGACCGGGCTCCTCGGCTCGTACGTCGTCGAGCGGCTGCTGGCCGACGGGTGGGCGGTGCGCACGCTCGTCCGCGACTCGGGACGGTCGGGCTGGCTGAGCCGGATCGGTGCCGAGGTGCGCCCCGGTGACGTGCTCGACGCTCCGGGCTTCGCCGCGGCGACGCGCGGATGCGAGCTCGTGGTCCATGCGGCGGCCGCGATCTTCCATCGCGATGGATGGGACGGGTATGAACGGTCCAACGTGATGGGCACGGCCAACGCGATCACCGCGGCGCGGACCGCCGGGGCGCGGCTGGTGCACGTGAGCAGCGTCGCCGTCTACGGGCCAGGCGGCCGGTACATGGCCGACGGCAGGCGGACCGGCGAAGACGTCGAGCTCGCACCCATTCCCGCGTCGGCGCTGTACGCGCGCTCCAAGCGCGACTCGGAGGCGCTCGTGATGCAGGCGCATGCCGACCGCCGCGTGTGGGCGACGGCGGTCCGTCCCTGCGTGATCTATGGGCAGCGCGACCGGCAGTTCGTTCCGCGCATGGCGCGGCTGCTCGAGCGCGGGCTCGTGCCGCTCATCGACGGCGGACGCTCGACGATGGCGATCGTCCATGCGGCGAACGTCGCCGACGGCATCGCACGCGCCGCCACGACGGAAGCTGCCGGCGGGCGGTCGTACAACCTCGCCGACGACTTCCCGGTGACCGTCGCCGACTTCTTCCGGCTCGGCGCCGAGGGAATCGGCATCCCGCTCCACACGGTCCGGGTCCCTCGCAGGCTGGCCCGCGCCGCCGCGGCAGTCGTCGAGCGGGTGGGCCCGCTGCTGGGAATGAATCGCAGCGTGGCGTCGGCGAAGTCGTCACTCAACTTCATCTCGCGCGACAACCCCTTCAGCTCCGATCGCGCGCGCGAGGAACTTGGCTGGACGCCGTTCGTGCACCACGAGGTCGGAGTGCCGGAGGCGTTCCGGTGGTGGAGGATGAACCGGTAGGGCTCGAGTGGCGTGGTGAGGGAGAGTGGCGGCTCGGCACCGTGGAACAGCAC
>JACDHQ010000475.1 GCA_013820975.1 Gemmatimonadaceae bacterium | reverse complement strand
GTTCGAGACCAGCCGCCACGTCACGCGTCGTCTCCGGTTGCCGTCCGCCCTGTGTCTGCTCGGGCGCTGCCTCGAGCGATGGTACCGCCGCCGCGGGAGTGGCAGCAGGCGGCTGCTCCACCTGTCCGACGCGGGGTTCGGGCGGCGCGGCCTCCTGCGGCACGACAGGCGTCGGTGCACCTCGCGAAGGCGTTGCCATCGGCGCGGCCTCGGCGAAATCGTCGCGGAGCGACGTCGCCTGGGCGATCGGGATGACGCCGCCGCACACCGAGCAGCGGGCACGCACCGGCGTCTCCGGCAGCTTGGCCGGATCAACCCGGAACATCGAACGGCATTCAGGACAGGTGACGTTCACTTCCCCTCCCCGCGGAGCGCAGGCGACGGTCCTTCATCCGCAATGTGGCCCGCGGGGCCCTCGTCCTCCTCGCCGCCAGCCGTGCCGCGCCGGTCAACCGAGAAGACACTGCCCGGAAGGGTCTTCGCGTAACTCTTCATTTCCGTTGCCAGCTCGCTGACCTGTGCCGCGTGAGTGAACACGCGACGTTCGTTGGTGACGACGCCGATCGAGACCGTCATGAGCGGGACCCGGTGCAGCTGGCCGCGACGATCCTTCCCGAAAAAGTAACCCGATCGCCGGTCCGCCTCGGAGTACTGAAAGGGGATCAGGGTGTCGAAGATGGCGACGATCTCGGCACACACGGGATGCACGTCGTTCGAAGGGATGATGCAGATGAAGTCATCCCCACCGATATGGCCGACGAACCCGGCCTCGCCGCACATCCCCTTTACCACGTCGTGGAGGATCTTCGCGAGAATCCGGATGACACGGTCGCCATCGTAGTACGAGTAGCGATCGTTGTATTCCTTGAAATGGTCGAGGTCCGCGTAGCACATTGCGAACAGCGACTCGGCCACGAGGCGGCGCTGGATCTCGCCCTCGATTTCGACCGCACCCGGCAGCCGCGTCGAAGGGTGCACCACGAGGTCGCGATCGGACCGGCGCAACATGGCGCCGAGGCGGGTCCGCGACTCCCCCTCCGACATCCGGGCCCGAATCACCTCGTCGGCACCCGCCTCGAAGACGGCGGCGAACGCTGCATCGTCGTCCCCACTCAGCAGCAGGCAGGGCACGACCGCCGTGTAGGAATCGGCCTTCATCCGGTGGATGACCTCCAGCGACGGCGTCGGCTCGCCCCGGGCATCCATGACGATGGCGCGCGGCCTGCCGCGCAGCGACATCGCCATGAGGTCGTCCGGATCTCGCAACGTCTCCACCTGCAGGCCCTGACCCGAGAGCCAGGTGGCGACCAGGTCCGGCATCTGCTGGCCGTCAGGGGAGAAGTAGATCGCGATGCTCTTGGCCACGCTGGGGGCGACGGGGGGGCGGGAGAACCCGGCGACGAATCGACAAGATAGCGTCGCGCCGGAAAGGTAGTCAAACCATCGCACCGACGTGAGTTGCGACGATCGCACAGCGCCGTCGCAACCAGATCCGCCTCCCGGGCGCTCCCGATGGCGCTCCCGATGGCGCTCCGGATGGCGCTCCCGATGGCGCTCCCGATGGCGCTCCCGACGGCGGGTCAGAGCGGAGACGCCTCGTCGATCAGCATGATCGGAATCCCATCCCGAACGGGGTACTGCAGCTGGCAGGCGTGGCACACGAGGACGGAGGGGGCGGGGCGGTGCTCCAGCGCGCCCTTGCACTTCGGGCAGACGAGGAGTTCGAGCAAGGTCGGAGGCAGCGTCATGGTGACGGGGAATCGGGTACCTGGTAGCCGAAGCGCTTGAGTGAGCGCTCGTTGCGGCGCCAGTTGGGGAGGACCTTCACCCAGAGATCGAGGTACACTCGGGCGTCGGTGAATGCCTCGATCTTCAGCCGCGCCTGGCGGCCGATGTCCCGGAGGCGCTGCCCCTTCGCACCGATCAGGATCCCCTTCTGGCTATCCCGCTCGACGAAGATGACCGCCCGGATGTAGAGGGGCACCCGATCCTCGCGATACTCCTCGATTTCGCAGGCGACGCTGTAGGGCACCTCGTCCTCGAGCTGCTCGAGCGCGGTTTCCCGGATCATCTCGGAAACGAAGAAGCGCACGGTATGCGTGCTGATCTCGTCGTCGGGATAGAGGAACGGGCTTTCCGGAAGGTGCGACGCGGCGGCGGCGATGAGTTCGTCGACCCCCTCGCCCGAGACCGCCGAGATGAGGAAGGCGTCGGGATGTTCGGTGCGAAGGCGCGCCCGCTGCGCGTCCGACAAGGTATCCGCCTTGTTGAGCGCCAGCAGCACGGGCGCCGGCGGGGGACGCTCGATGCCGGCACTCGTGATGAGCTCCGGCGGGGGACCCTCCGTGACGTCGGCGACGTGGATGATGGCGTCGGCGTCGGCGAGTGCCTCGAGCGCCGCGGCGCGCATCGAGCGCTGCAGGGCGTACCGCGGATTGAGGAGCCCGGGCGTGTCGTAGATGATCATCTGCACGTCCCCGGCGCTGTGGATGCCGACGACTCGGTCGCGAGTGGACTGCGGCTTGTGGCTGACGATCGCCAGCTTCTCGCCCATCACGCGGTTGAGGAGGGTGGACTTCCCCGCGTTGGGCTTGCCTGCGACGGTGACGATGCCTGCACGGGTCATGGACACAACATAGCGGAAAAGGGGCTCGAGCTGCCGTGACCGGGTTGGGTCGTGTCGGCGGTACGAGAAGTGGCAGGCGCCCTGCAACGCAACGACGCCCCAGGCAGTGCTGCCTGGGGCGTCGTTGAAAGGGTGCCGGCGACGGCCTACTCTCCCGCGGTCTCTCGACCGGAGTACCATCGGCGCTGTAGGGCTTAACGACCGTGTTCGGGATGGGAACGGGTGTGG
>JACDHQ010000048.1 GCA_013820975.1 Gemmatimonadaceae bacterium | reverse complement strand
GGGTCGGCCTCCCCGAGTCGGTCGGTGCGCTCGCGGAGCTGTACCTCGGCAACATCCTGTACGCGCTGGAGCTCGCGGCCATGTCGCTGGACGGCGAGGGCAAGGATGAGCACGCGGCCTTCTATCGCGCCATTGCCAGGAAGCTGGCCGATGCGCATGGGATGGCGAAGGAGTAGCCGGTCAGCGCGCCAGCAGCGGCGCGTCCTCGGCGAGCCGCTGCCGCATCGCGGGGGCCGGTACCGCCAGCAGGGCGAACACGGCGCCGCGGTCGAGTGCGATGCGCTCGCAAGTGAACACCCGCAGCCACCGTGCGGAGCGGTACAGCTCTTCTGAAAGCTTGGGCAGGTTGATCGCCCCGTCCCATCCCTCGGCGGTGAGGCGATGCACCTCGCCCCCGCGCCGCAGCACGGGAATGTCGAGCCCGAGCATCTGCGTCTTTGCCGGGTAGTCGAGCAGCACTTCCCCCGGGTTGAGCCCGAGCTCGCGCGCGATCCGGTCCTCGACGGCCACGGTGAGCGCCCGGTCCTCGGCGATCCACTCGCCCGACCCGTCGGCAGCGAGGTCGGCCGCGGGGCACTCGAACGCGCGCTTGTACAGGCGCCGCTCGCGGAGCGCCGCCAGCAGCGGTGACGGGGACCGGTCGCCAAGCGCGTGGAGGATTCCCTCGTCGGTGAAGCCGGCGAGCGTCGCGGCATCGAGCGACCCGAGATTGAGCGCATCCGCGACAAGGCGCTTGTACATCGCGGTGGCGCTCCGGACCGCATGGTGCCAGTAGACGTTGCGGTACATCTGGTACTTTGCGAAGAGGAGCGACTCGAGCGCTGCGAGCCCCTTCTCCACGAGGCCGATCTCCCGCGTGGCGCCCCCGCGGTCGTGCACGTCCAGCACGACCAGTGAATGCAGCAGCCGGTCCACGTCGATCGCACCGTAGCTGACGCCGCACATGAACGCGTCGCGCTTGAGGTAGTCGAGCTTGTCGAGGTCGAAGGACCCCGAGATGAGTCCCTGCAACGGGCTGCTGCTCTCGCCGCGAATGAGCGCCATGATGCGCGCTGGTGCATCGGTCCCCAGTGCCCCGGTGAGCGCCGCGGCGACCGGCCCCTCGATGACCAGCGGGCGTGCGACCTCCTCGTGGTGCAGTGCTCCGATCTCTTCCAGCGCGTGCGAGAAGGGATAGTGGCCCACGTCGTGAAGGAGGGCGGCGACGCGCGTGACGTCGCACTCGTCCGCAGCGAGCCGCTCGACCTCGCGACGCTCCTCGAGCAGCCCGATCGCGCGGCGGGCAAGGTGATAGGCGCCCAGGGCGTGCTCGAACCGCGTGTGCGTCGCACCCGGGTACACCAGGTGCGCGAGCCCCAGCTGGCGCACATACCGCAGCCGCTGGAACGCCGGGGTCGCGACCAGCTGCAACGCCAGCGGATCGATGCGCACGTTGTTCCAGACGGGGTCGCGGATGATTTCCATCGCGTAAGAGTAGCGTCGAGGCATCGGGGGCGCATCATCAAACACGCGCACACCGCAGTACGAGGTACTTCGGTACCCGGTATCCCGACCGACGGGCCACCCCCAGCAATGTCTGGCCAGAAGATCGCCGGGAGAGAAAAAGCTGTACGAGGGACGCCGTATCGCACTTCCGCGTATTGGTTTTTCTCACCCGAGTGAGCGGCGTCCCCGAATCGTGGAGGGCCGGATGGCGGTCCCCCTGCCCAGTACCGAGGTACCCGGTACTGCGGTGTGCCGTTCTATCCGACCGGACCTGCCCTCTTCACCGCATCGGATACGAGCGACCCGAAGCGCTCGAAGTTCGCGCGGAACATCTCCGCGAGCTTCTTCGCCTGGGCGTCGTACGCGGCGCCATCCTGCCACGTCGAGCGCGGTGTCAGCACGTCGGACGGCACGTCGGGAATCTCCGACGGCACCGCGAGTCCGAAGACTGGATCGGTCTTCGTCGGCGCCGACGCCAGGCGGCCGTCGAGCGCCGCCCGCACCATCGCGCGCGTGTGCGCGAGCTTCATCCGCTTGCCGGTGCCGTAGGCGCCCCCCGACCAGCCGGTGTTCACCAGCCACACCGTGGGCCCGTGCTCGTCGATCAGCTTCCCGAGCATCTCGGCGTACTTCCACGGGTGCCAGACGAGGAACACGGCACCGAAGCAGGACGAGAACGTCGCCTGCGGCTCGGTGACCCCGCGCTCGGTCCCGGCGACCTTCGCCGTATAGCCGGACAGGAAGTAGTACATCGCCTGCTCGCGCGTGAGCTTTGCGATTGGGGGCAGCACGCCGAACGCGTCGGCGGTGAGGAACACGATGTGCTTCGGGTGCCCGCCACGCCCGCTGGGGACGTGGTTGGTGATGTAGTGGAGCGGGTACGATGCGCGGGTGTTCTCGGTGATCGACTGGTCCTCGAACTTCACCTTGCGCGAGTCGGGGTCGAGCACGACGTTCTCGAGCACCGTGCCGAACATCTGGGTGGTGCGGTAGATGTCGGGCTCTCCCTCGGGGGAAAGATTGATCACCTTCGCGTAGCACCCACCCTCGAAGTTGAACGTCCCCGCCTTCGACCACCCATGCTCGTCGTCGCCGATCAGCCCACGATCCGGGTCGGCGGAGAGCGTCGTCTTGCCGGTGCCAGACAGCCCGAAGAACAGTGCCGTATCGCCCGCCTTGCCGATGTTCGCCGAGCAGTGCATCGACATCACGCCCTGCTTCGGGAGATAGTAGTTCATCACCGTGAACATCGACTTCTTGAGCTCTCCCGCGTAGCGGGTGCCGCCGATGAGGATGATCCGCTCCTTCAGGTTGAGCACGATGAAGGTGCCCGTCCGGGTACCGTGCGTCGCCGGGTCGGCCTCGAACTCGGGGGCGTGGAGCACCGTGAAGTTCGGGGTGAACGTCGGGAGGTCGGTCGGCTCCGGGCGGATGAACATGTTGCGCACGAAGCTCATGTGCCATGCGCTCGGCGACACGTACCGGACGGCGAGGCGGTAGGACGGGTCAGCCCCGCAGTAGAGGTCCTGCACGTACAGCGACTCGCGCCCGTCCAGGTACTTGCGCACGTCCTTGAGCAGCAGCGCGAACTTTTCCTCCGAGAAGGGTTGGTTCACCTTCCCCCAGTCCACGTCATTCATCGACGACGGCTCCTCGACGACGAACTTGTCGTTGGGAGACCGGCCGGTGTGCGGCGACGTGCGCGCGACGAACGGCCCCATGTCGGCCAGCACGCCCTCGCCCCGCGCGACGGCCTGCTCCACGAGCACCGGCGCCGTGAGGTTCCAGTGCACGGTGCCGCTTGGCGTGAGCCCCTGTGCCTCGAGCCCGCGCTGCGGAGCGGCGGACTGCGGCTTAGTATGAATCGCCATCAGGTCATAACCTCGAAAGGATCGTCGGTGTCGTCGGGCCGGCGGCCGCGCCTGCGGCGGCGCCCGACCGTAAGGTGCGTTCCTGCGCGTCCACGACCGCGACCGCGGTCATGTTCACGATTTCCTGGACATCGGCGCCACGCTGGAGCACGTGCACCGGCCGCCGCATCCCGGTGAGGATCGGCCCGATGGCCGTCGCCCCACCGAGCCGGCTCAACAACTTGTAGGCGATGTTGGCCGCACTCAAGTTGGGGAAGATCAGGACGTTCGCCTCCTCCTTCAGCATCGAGAAGGGGTAGTCCCGGCGCAGGGCCTCCGGGTCGAACGCCGTGTCCGCCTGCATTTCGCCATCCACGACGAGCGAGGGGTCGCGACGGCGCAGCAACTCGGCGGCGCGCGACATCTTTTCGGCTTCGGGATGCCGCACGGAGCCGAAGTTC
This sequence comes from Gemmatimonadaceae bacterium, assembly GCA_013820975.1. Taxonomy (GTDB): domain Bacteria; phylum Gemmatimonadota; class Gemmatimonadetes; order Gemmatimonadales; family Gemmatimonadaceae; genus JACDHQ01. Next base: position 5,291 of record JACDHQ010000048.1, on the reverse strand, counting down.
GAGAACGAGAGGAAGGCGACCCGCGGCTCGTGCCCGATGGACTTCGCGATCCGCGCCGCCGCGAACCCGATGCGCTCGAGTTGCTCGGCGGTTGGGTCGATGTTCACCGTCGCGTCGGAGATGAAGACGAGTCGGCGCTCGAACACGAGCATGTACACCCCGCTCACCAGCCCGGCCTTCGGGTGCGCGCCGATCACTTCCAGGGCCGGCCGGATCGTCTCCGGGTAGTGCAGGCCGACGCCGCTCACCAGCGCGTCGGCGTCCCCGCACGCGACCATGCACGATCCGTAGTAGTTGCCGTTGAGCACACGGAGCCACGCCTGCGAGCGCGACATCCCCTTCCGCTGGCGGCGGTCCCAGAGGAATTCCGCATACTCGTCGCGCCGCGGCGAGTTGGTGGGATCCTCGATCGTGAGGTCGTCGAGGCTGAGATGCGCCTCGTTCGCCACCCGCTCGATGACCGCCTGGCGCCCGAGCAGGACCGGGGTGGCGATGCCGTCGTCCCGGCAGATCGCGGCCGCGCGGATGATGCGGATGTCCTCGCCCTCGGGGAACACCACCCGCCGCGGCTTCATCGCCGCCCGGTTGATCAGCCCGCGCATGATCCCATGCGCGGGGCCGAGGCGCGCCTCCAACTGGTCGCGGTACGTGTCGAGGTCCACGAAGTCGCGGGCGACGCCGCTGGCGACCGCCGCCCACGCCACCGCCGGCGCTACCCACAGCAGCACGCGCGGATCGAACGGGAAGGGGATCAGGTAGTCGCGGCCGAACTGCACGTTCTTGAGGCCGTACCGCGACGAGACGCGGTCGGGGACCTCCTCCTTCGCGAGCAGCGCGAGCGCGCGCGTCGCGGCCATCTTCATTTCCTCGTTGATCTCGGTCGCCCGCACGTCGAGTGCGCCGCGGAAGATGAACGGGAAGCCGAGGACGTTGTTGACCTGGTTGGGGTAGTCGCTGCGCCCCGTGGCGACGATCGCGTCATCCCGGACGGCGCGCACCTGCTCGGGAGTGATCTCGGGAACCGGGTTGGCGAGCGCGAAGATGATCGGGTTGTCGGCCATCGCGGCTACCATCTCGCCGTCCGCGGCCCCCGCGACCGAGAGCCCGACGAATACGTCCGCGCCGACGAGTGCCTCGGCGAGGCTCCGGGCCGTCGTCGTCGCATGCGCGAACCGCGCCTTGTACGGATCCATCTCCTTGTCCGGCCGCCCGGCGTGGATCACGCCGGACCGGTCGCACATCAGGATGTGCTCCCGCGCCACGCCGAGCCGCACATAATGCTCGGCCGTGCTGATCGCCGCCGCGCCCGCGCCCGAAAAGACCACCTTGACCGACGCGATGTCCTTGCCGACGACCTCCAGCGCGTTCAAGAGTGCGGCGCCCGAGATGATCGCCGTGCCGTGCTGGTCATCATGGAAGACCGGCACCTTCATGGTCTTCCGCAGCGTCTCCTCGATGTAGAAGCAGTCGGGAGCCTTGATGTCTTCGAGATTGATGCCGCCGACGGTCGGCTCGAGGAGCTGGCAGAAGCGGATGACGTCGTCCGGGTTCTCCGAGTCGACCTCCAGGTCGAACACGTCGATGTCGGCGAAGGACTTGAACAGGTTGCCCTTGCCTTCCATCACCGGCTTGCCGGCGATCGCCCCGATGTTGCCCAGCCCGAGCACCGCCGTCCCGTTCGTCACGACCGCAACAAGGTTGCCCTTGGCGGTGTAGGTATACGCCTCCTCGGGATCCTTCTGGATCTCGAGGCAGGGCTCGGCGACCCCCGGCGAATAGGCCAGGGCGAGGTCCCGCTGGTTCGTCAGCGGCTTCGTCGGGACGACCGCAATCTTCCCGGGTCGGCCGCGGCGGTGATACTCGAGAGCGTCTTCGCGTTTATTGGCCATGGCAGTCTCGAAACGTAGCCGGGGCTGCCGGGGATGTCAGGCGGAGCCGCGCCCATGGAATGTCCTCGTTGCCCGGACCCGTTTCTCCGTCTATGCTCATCTCATGATCGCTCGCCTCATTCGCACGGTCGCACTCGTCTGGGCGGTGGCCACGGCCACCCTGCCGGGGCTGCTTGCCGTTGCCGAAGGAGCCGGCGATGCGGCCGCATCCACAGCGGTCGCGGCCCATGTCGAGGCGGCTGGGGGGTCGGAGGCATGCCCCGTCGCCCACGAGGCGCACTGCGCCGCCTGCACCATGCTGCGGCATGGTCACACAGGTCCATGCGCCCCGCGGACGCCGTGGGAGCTGTCCTCCAGGGCGCAGCCAGCGGCGCTGGCCCTCGTGCCGGCTGTCGACGGCCGGTTCCACAGCTCCGGCAACCCTCGAGCCCCTCCCGCCGCCTGACGTCTGGCGCGGCCCGTGCGCCTGCACGGGAGCGGATCATGAGCGGTTTGTGCAGGTCGCCGGGAACGGCGAGCACGCGGAGTCCCATGAAAATCAGATTCAAAGATCGGCCGCGCCGCACCATCGGGCGTGCGCGGCAGCTCGCATGTGCGTTCGTCGGCGCAATGGTGCTGGCGTTTCATCCAACGGACGTTTCGGCGCAGGGAGTCGGCGCGATCCGCGGCGTGGTCGTCGATGCCGCATCGGGCGCCCCGGTGCCAGCGGCACTCGTGCGCCTCGCGGAGCGCCATCGCGCAGAGCCGACGCACGATGACGGCGCCTTCGTCCTGCGCAACGTACCGGCGGGGTCGTATGCCCTGACGGTCCAGCGGCTTGGCTACTCGCCGCAGACGCGAACGGTGGAAGTGATCGCCGGGGACACCGTAGCGGTGCGGATCGAGCTGCAGCAGGCGGCTGTCCGCCTCGGACCGCAGGTGGTTACCGGAACGATCACCTCACGTGCCGGCGAGGAGATTCTCAGTCCCGCCTCGGTCCTTTCCGAGGCTCAGCTCGAACGCCAACTCAGCACGACCGTCGCGTCCACGCTCGACGGCACCCCCGGTGTCTCGGTGAGCGCGATCGGCGCCTCGACCGGACGCCCGGTCATCCGGGGGCTCGGTGGCGATCGGATCCTGGTGCTGGAGGACGGCCAGCGATCGGGCGACCTGTCGGCGCTCTCGGGAGACCATGCCGTCGCAGTCGATCCGCTGAGCGCGAAGCAGATCGAGGTGGTACGCGGACCGATGTCCCTTCTGTACGGGAGCAGCGCGCTCGGTGGCGTGGTCAATGTGATTCGCGAGGAGATCCCCGCATCGATTCCCGAGCATGCGCACGGAACCCTGTCCGTGCAGGGAGAGTCGGCGCTGCGGTCCGGAACGGCGGGCGGCGAAGTGCGGACGCGGCTGGCAGACAACCTCGCCGCTCGCGTGGAGGGAACGCTGCGGCGCTCCGGGTCCACACGCACCCCGGTCGGCACCCTCACGAACACGGACGCGCAGACGTACGGTGCCGCAGCCGGACTCGGGTACAACCAGGGCGCGACGCACGCAGGCATATCGTATCGCTACTATGCGAGCGACTACGGCATCCCCGGCGGGTTCGTCGGTGGGCACGCAGGGGGTGTCGACATCAGCATGCGCCGCCACGCCCTGCGCGGCGAGGCAGAGCGCCACTTCGGCGACGACGGCCCCATCACGGCGCGCGCCACGGGCACGTTCACGGATTACGGGCACAGCGAGCTCGAGAAAAACGGCGATCTCGGCACGCGGTACGACCAGCGGCTCTCCACCGGCGAGCTGCTCATTCGGCATGACTCCGTCGGACCGCTCGCGCTCGGCGCGCTCGGCGTTCGCGGGCAGTTCCGGGACATCGTGACCGGCGGCTCGTTACGCACGCCGAGCACTTCGGATTACAACGCAGCGCTCTATATGGTCGAGGAGTTCGGACACCGGGCGCTCCGGCTTCAGGTCGGCGCGCGCTACGACCACTCGCGATACACCCCGCGCGGCCGTCGCTCGATCAATGTCGGCGGGACGCTGGTTCCCATCCGGCCCCGTACGTTCGGCGCGTTCTCCGGATCTGCCGGGCTGCTCTACGCGTTCGCGCCTGGCTGGCGTGTCGGCTCGAGTGTCAGCCGCGGTTATCGGACGCCGGATTTCAATGAGTTGTACTCCAACGGTCCCCATCTCGCTGCAAACGCATTCGAGGTGGGCGACCCTGAGCTCAGGCAGGAGACCGGCATCGGGACGGACGTGTTCCTTCGCGTCAATCGCCCGCGCGTTCGAGTGGAGATTGCGGCGTTCCGCAATCAGCTCGACGACTACATCACCGCAACGAGCCGGGGGCGCGCGATCCTGAGCGCACAGGGGCAGCCGTTGTTCCAGTACACCAACGAGGACGCGGTCTACGCGGGTGCTGAAGGCGAGGTGGAGTGGAACCTCACGCGCACGCTGGCACTCGACATCACCGTGTCGCACGTCCAGGCCCGATTCCCCAGCGAACGCCAGCGCATTCCGGTGTTCAGCTTCACGGAGACGAGCTTCGACACCACGTTCGTCCCCGCATCGCAGTATCCATCGTTCGTGCCACCGACGAATGGCCGCGTCGAGCTGCACCACGACGGGCCGCGGCTGCACGGCAGCGGCGGCGTGCGGTTCGCCGCGCGGCAGGCGCGCACCGGGGATTTCGAAACGTCCACACCGGGTTTCGCGGTCGGCTTTGCGACCGTGGGCTACCGCTTTCTCCGCCGGAGCCAGTTTCACACGGTGACTCTGCGCGCTGACAACATCCTCAACACCGAGTACCGGGAACATCTCTCCCGCATCAAGGAGATCATGCCCGAGCCCGGACGCAACATCAGCCTGCTCTATCGACTGTCCTTCTGACCACACATCATCGTTTCGCCCTCCAGGAGTTCGCCACAATGCATACGACCATGACTCGCCGTTCACTCCCGTTCACTTTTGCGCTCATCGCTGCGACGACACTCGCCGCGTGCTCCGATTCGACCGGGCCCGACGACGACGACGAGCCCGAAATCGCTGCGGTGTCGGTCACGTCCAGCGCAGGCGGAACCGCGACGCTGCCGCTCAACGGCGCACAGAGCGGCACCCTGACGCTCCGCGCCAACCAGGCCAACACGCTGACGGTGAGCGTCCTGGGGGTGAATGGCAGCCCGGAGCCGATCGTCGTCGCGAATGCTGCCGACTTCGAGATCCGAATCGCACAGGCAAACGTCGTACGGTTCACGTCGTCGAATTCGGTCCATCCGTTCGTGGTGGCGGTAACGCCCACGGCCACCGGCACCGCCACATATGACGTGCAGGTATACCACAAGGGCGAAGGACACGTGGAGTTCACGCGCCCGCTGACGGTGACGGTCATCCAGTAGTCCGGGGTCCAACCGGATGGACGAGGGG
>JACDHQ010000474.1 GCA_013820975.1 Gemmatimonadaceae bacterium | reverse complement strand
CGTGGACACTCCGTCTCGCCTCTCCCTCTGTGGGTGCTGAGGCTACCTTTCACCAATGCACGCAGGGGACCAACTCGCCAGCGCCCGTGCCACGGGGCGCGATGCCGGATCGCGCGATGACCAGGAGGTGTCGCCGGTCACCGGGTCGGCGCGCGCCAAGGAGGAGCAGCTCGCCGCATGGCTGCGCGCCCAGGGCTCCGTGCTCGTCGGCTTCAGCGGCGGCGTGGATTCCGCCTACCTCGCCTGCGTCGCCGTCGAGACCCTCGGCCCCGAGCGCGCCATCGCCGTCATCGGGCGCAGCGCGTCCTATCCGGCATCGCAATGGGAATCCGCACGCCGTGTCGCTGCGCTATTCAACGTGCCGGTGCTCGAGGTGGACACCGAGGAGATGGCCGATCCGCGCTATGCCGCGAACCCATCCAACCGCTGCTACTTCTGCAAGTCGGAGCTGTGGTCGCGCCTCGCGCCGCTGGCGCGCGAGCGCGGCATCGCCACAATCGTGGACGGCACCAATGCCGACGACGGCGGCGATCACCGGCCGGGCCGCCAGGCCGCCGACGAACAGGGCGTGGCGTCGCCGCTGGCCATCGTCGGCATGACGAAGGCCGAGATCCGCGAGCGGTCGCGTGCACGCGGCATTCCCACCTGGCAGCAGCCGTCGTCCCCCTGCCTGTCGTCGCGCCTGCCGTACGGCACCGAGGTCACCCCCGCGCGCCTGCAGCAGGTCGAGCGCGCCGAGGCCGCACTGCGCGCCCTTGGTATCGCTGGGGACCTGCGCGTCCGCCATCACGGGGCGCTTGCGCGCGTCGAGCTCGCGCCAGCCGAACTCGGCGAATGGCTTGCCATCGGTGCGCACCGCCGGCTCGCCGACGCGGTGCGCGAGGCGGGCGGATTTACCCGCGTGGCGATCGACCTGCGCGGATTCCGCTCCGGATCGCTCAACGTGCTGCACGGCATCACGCCGGGATGAGCACAGCGCAGCTCGAGCAGGCGTTGCGCGCTCGCGGCATCGAGGCGACGGTCGATGCCGAGGGCGCCGTCGCGGTGATGCGCCTGCACGGCGACGATCCGCAGCTCGCGGACCCGGACTACCGGCGCTCGCTCGTGGCGCTCGCGGCGGAGCACGGCTTTCGGAACCTCGCGCTCGAGGTGGCCGGCTGACCACGGCGCGGCCTGCCCCGGAACCATGCCGGCGTGCCGCTGGTAGTGCGGGGTACGTCCGCACGCCCGACACTTCGGCGGCCGCGGGTCGTATGGGCACTGTGGAGCCGTCGCTCGACCTGATGCCGAGTAGCTTGACGCAGGATGGCCCGCGGTACCGCTGCCTCGAATCCGTTCGCCTACGCGCCGTCTGACGGCGCCAGCCCACTTCGCCTCATGGGATGTCTCCTTCGCCTCGGTTGTCTCGTCGTCCTGCTCCTCGCGGCCGTCGTCGGCTGGATCACGAAGGACCGGTGGTGGCCGGGCGCACGCACGGCGGCCGTCCCCACATGGGAACGGCTCTCCCCGGCGGGGGCCGACCGCACCGCCGCTGCGCTGAAGCGGCTCGAGCAGCCGAACGGACCGGTCTTCGTTTCGCTCACCGGGTCGGACGTGGCCTCCTACATCTTCCACGGCGCGGGACAGGTGCTCCCGAGCTTTGCCGACAGTGCAGAGGCCGCGGTGTTCGATGACCGGCTGGTGGTGCGCGGCACGGTCCCGCTCCGTGAACTGGGCGGCTCGGGGTTGCTCGGCCCCTTCGCCAGCATGCTTGGCGACCGTGAGCCGATGGAGCTGTCGGGCCGCATACGGGTCCTCCAGCCGGGCCAGGCGGAGCTGCGCATCTCCGACGTGAAGGTGCGCGACTTCGCGCTGCCATCGGGATTGATCCCGCGCCTCCTCCGGCAAGCGGGCTTCCCGCGGCCCGATGGGATGAGCGAGGATGGAATCCCCGTGCGGCTCCCGGCCCACGTCGGTGACGTGCGCGTCGCCGACGGCAAGATCACCCTGTACAAGAACATCCCATGAACCGCCGCGTCCTCGTCGTCGACGACGAGCAGGGAATCCGCGCCGCGCTGGGCCAGCTGCTGGAGTTCGAGGGCTACGAGGTGCACACGGCGGCGAATGCCGTGGACGGGATCCAGGAAGTCGGGCGCTGGAAGCCGCACCTCGTCTTCCAGGACGTGAAGATGGCCGGGATCGACGGGCTCGAGGCGCTGCGGAAGATGCGCGAGGTCGATCCCACGGTCGTCGTCGTGATGATCAGCGGCCACGCGACCATCCAGACCGCCGTCGAGGCAACCCAGCTCGGCGCCTACGACATTCTCGAGAAGCCGCTCGACACCGACCGGATCCTCGTGATCCTCCGCAATGCGCTGCGCCACCTCGACCTGCACGAGGAGAATGCGCGGCTGCGCCAGACGATCGAGGCGCGCCACGAGATCGTCGGGCGCTCGTTCGGTATCCGTGCGCTGATCGACCGGATCGACAAGGTCGCAGCGACGCCGGCACGCGTGCTCATCACGGGGGAGAACGGCACGGGCAAGGAGCTCGTCGCGCGTGCCATCCATACGGGCAGCCCGCGCGCGAAGGCGACGTTCGTCGAGGTGAACTGCGCCGCGATCCCCAGTGAGCTCATCGAGTCGGAGCTGTTCGGCCACATCAAGGGCTCCTTCACCGGCGCCGTCGCCGACCGCGCCGGCAAGTTCGAGCAGGCGACTGGCGGCACGCTCTTCCTCGACGAGATCGGCGACATGAGCAGCGCCGCGCAGGCGAAGGTGCTCCGCGTGCTGCAGGACGGCGTCGTCACGCGCATCGGCGGCAACAAGCCGGTGCAGGTGGACGTGCGCGTGCTCGCGGCGACGAACAAGAACCTTGAGG
>JACDHQ010000473.1 GCA_013820975.1 Gemmatimonadaceae bacterium | reverse complement strand
CCTTTACGCTCACCAGCGGCGGGCCCGGTGACGCCACCAACGTCCTCTCCGTCTATACCTACACCGAGGCGTTCATGTCCAACCGCGTCGGCCGCGCGTCGGCGCTCGCCACCCTCTCGGTGCTGATCAGCCTCGTGCTGGTCGGCATCTACTTTGCGCTGCTGAACCGCGAGGAGAAGGGGGCCGCTTGACATGTCGTCCAACGTGACCACGGCCGTTCGTCCACCCAGCGTGGAACGTAGGGGCCGCCGAGATGTCCTCACGAAGGTCGGATTCGCCTTCGTCCTGATCACGACGACCGTCGCGGTCATCTACCCGGTGTATTGGATGCTCATGGGCTCCCTCGCCCCTGAGGGCTACACGATGGCCAACTCACCGCTCTTCCTTCCCGAGGCGTTCAGCCTCGATGCGTACCGAAGTCTCTTCGCACGCAAGCCCATGCTGCTCTGGATCGGCAACACGTTCATCGTGACGATCGCCGCCACGGCCCTGACGCTGCCTCTCTCGATCCTCGCCGCCTACGCACTCAACCGCTACCGCTTCCGCGGTCGGATGCCCGCCATCTACTTCATCCTGCTGACGCAGCTGCTCCCGGCGTCCGCCCTGATCGTGCCGATGTTCCTCATATTTCGCGGCATGGGGCTGCTGGACTCTCTGCTGGGCATCACGATCGCCTACACGAGCTTTACGATGCCCTTGGCAATCTGGGTCCTGTGGGGATATTTGCAGTCGATCCCGTTCGACTTCGAGGAGGCCGCACTCGTTGATGGCGCTACCCAGATCGGAGCGTTCTTCCGCGTCACACTGCCGCTCGCCGCACCCGGCGTCGCCGCCACGTCGCTCTTCATCTTCCTCGAATCGTGGAACCACTACCTGTTGGCGCTCGTGCTCACCAGCAGCTCCAGCAACTGGGTGATCTCGCTCGGCCTCTTCTCGTTCATCGGCGAGTACGTCGTCGAAGTGGAGCAGATGCTGGCGGCGTCGGTCGTGACGGTCATCCCAGCGTTCCTGCTGTTCTTCGTAATGCAACGGTTCCTGCGCGGCGGTCTGGCGTTGGGCGGTATGAAGGGATGACGCACCCGAAGGTGCAGGCCATGCGCGTCCTGGTCACCGGTGCGAGCGGTCGCGTCGGACGACGGCTCGTGACTGCGCTGCAGTCGGACGGACACTGGATCCGGGGATTCGACGTCATACCGCCTCCCTTCGATCCGACGCTCGATGATCTCGCTCTGGGAGCGCTCCACGACCTCGAAGCACTGGCGGGCGCCATCGAGGGCATGGACGCTGTCATCCATCTCGCCGCGTTCATGAGTTGGCTGCCGAGCGACGAAGGGCGGCTCTTCGAGACCAACGTTCGGGGGACACACGACCTGGCGGATCTCGCTGCGCGCCACGGCGTGAAGAGGCTCGTGTTCGCCAGCTCGGGAGAGGTCTATCCGGAGCTCGCGCCGGTGCGTCTCCCCATCGACGAGAGTCACCCGACACTCCCAACGAGCGCCTACGGCACGAGCAAGTTGCTCGGCGAAGAGATCGTGCGCGCATACGGACGGCGCAGTGGCTTGGAGACCTGCATCCTCCGCTTCGCGCACACCCAGTCACCTGAGGAGTTGCTCGATCCCAACTCCTTCTTCTCCGGCCCGAGGTTCTACGTGAACGCGAAGCTCCGTCAACTACGGAAGCTGCCCGCATCGCCCGCCGTCGCACGCTCCATCGAGGCGCTCGAGGCGGTCGCGACGAGCGAGGAGCGGCACTACATCGGCTGCTCGGCCGACGGTCTGCCGTATCGAATGGGGATCTGCGACGTGCGCGACATGGTGCACGGGCTGCAGCTTGCATTGACGCAGCCCGCCGCGGCCGGCGAGACCTTCAACATCGGCCCGGCAGAAAGCTTCGACTTCGGACGTGCGGTACCGTACCTCGCTCGAGCGACCGGCTTGAGCACCGTCACGGTTCCGCTCCATACGACCGCGTACCACTACGACACGAGCGTCGACAAGGCTCGCACGGTGATCGGCTACACACCGCGCCATTCGATCTTCGACATGATCGACGCCGCGATCCAGTGGCGAGACGCCCGCCCCGGCGAAGAGGCCGCGACATGAACGCGAGCCACGCACGACGAGGAGGCACGCCATGAGTAGCGAGCCCCAATCCGGCTTGACGCAGAGCGTCACGCGCGCGCTCAAGATCCTGCGGTGCTTCACGGATGAGTCCCCCGTGTTGCGCGTCGCCGACATCAGCGCCAAGCTCGACCTCACGCCGAGTCTCGTCTCGCGCCTGCTCGCCACGCTCGAGCACGAAGGCATGGTGGAGCGCGACAAGGAGACAGGCTTCTACCAACTTGGACGGTCCATCGTGACGCTCGCAGGCGTCAGCCTCAACCACAACCGGCTGCGCATCGAGGCGTTGAGCGAGATGCAGAAGGTCGTTGGTACCCTTGGGCTCGGCGTCAACCTCGCCGTCCTCGAGCGCGATGCGATCTTCTACCTCGCGCACATCGACGGTCCACAAGCGCCACGCGCTTATACCCTCATCGGGCGACAGAACCCGCTGCACGCGACCGGCATGGGAAAACTGCTCCTCGCATATCTGCCCGACGATCAACGCGCCATGTACCTCGAGCATCTCCCCCTGCCGGCCTATACCGCCAACACGTTCACGAATCGCAGTGACCTTCGCGAGGAGCTGGACCACATCAGGGAAAGAGGGTGGTCCGTCGAGCTCGAGGAACTCGCTCTGGGTCGGGGATGCATTGCCGGCCCGATTCGTGACCAGCAGGGCGCGGTCATCGCCGCATTGAGCATCTCGGGCCCGCTCAGCGTCCTCCGGTGGGAGGAGCGGCGCGTCGAACTGATCAGCTCGATCATCGAG